>JAKSTH010000045.1 GCA_024402655.1 Treponema sp.
TTTTTTTAACGCATTTTGTCTTCATCCGCTTACATTTCTTCCTTCTCCTCAATCTTCACTGGAACTCCATCTTTCCAGGTTTCTAGCACTCTACCGCCATTTGCAAAAATTGATGTAATCATTCCATTTTTCCAGTGTTCCCAATGACCGGGAGCTTGAATTGCTGGAGTTTTATCATCATCTGTAAGGACTCCATTCTTGAAAAAATAGATTACTAAAAATCCTTTTTCATCATTGTAATTTGGGTCTCCAATTATATTTCCATCTGGATCTTCTTTACGAATAATCTGGCCGTTTAGAAAATTTCCATCTTGTGAAAATTGATTAAACTGATAGTCTTTGTGAAGTGCTTTTGATTTTTGATAAAGCTTATTTGTCTGAATCTTTTGTAAAAAATCTTGTTGTGTCATGTTTTCCATAATTTTCTCCTTAAAATTTGGGTTTGATTTGTTTTCCGTTTATCCACCATTCTTCATAATGTTTAAAGCCGTTTATAATTGCAGGGCCATTTTCACAATGAAGAATTCCATCTTTCCAGTGTTCTGTGTATTTGTTGTCCGAAGAATAAACTGCTGGTTTTAGGATTTTTCCATATTGTGTCTGCTGATCTGAAAGGTATCCTTTTTCAAAATTAAGAATAAAACTACTGATGATATATATACCGTTGGCAGGTTTTCCATCTTTTAGAATAACTTTGTGATTAACATATTTTTTGAATTGAGAAGGGTGGGAAATCAAACTTGTATTCACTGTATATGACTGTTCTTCTTCATGAACTTCTATTGGTGTATTATCAAAAAATTCCAAATCAAGAAGATCTTCAATATGGCATTTGTACAGATTTGCTAAGGCAACACATTTATCCAGGGAGGGAGTTTTTCTTCCGTTTTCCCAGTTTGCTACTGCCTGATATGAACAGTTCAATTCATTTCCTAAATCTTCTCTTGAAAAACCATGGGAAACTCTTAAATCTCTAAGTTTATTTCCAGTTCCCTGTAGAGAAATCATAGGTACATCTGTTTGATTATTTAATGAATAAGTTGTCATTTTTTTTTCTGCTCCTTATACTCCGAGTATAAGTGAGAAAAATCTATTTGTCATTAAACCTATGGTTTAATTTAATTGCTAACTTTAATTATACTGATGAACTTAAATTATAATTAATTTCTTCTATAATATAATTATTTTTTTTATGTACTTTTTTACCTTTATTTTGTATAATCTTTAACATGAAATTACATACATTTAAGGGTGGTATACATCCTAAGGAAATGAAGGAACTTTCTAATCAGTGTCCTATTACTCCTGCATTTCCTACTACAAAAACTGTTACAATACCTGTAACTATGGGTGGTGCGCCAAATACTCCTCTTGTAAAAGTTGGAGATTTAGTTGCTAAAGGACAAATTATTGCAACTGGCGACAAGTTTATGAACTGTCCGGTTCATTCTTCGGTTTCTGGAAAAGTTAAAAAGATTCAGAATTGTCTTGTAACTGGAAATGCTGAAGTTCCATGTATCATTATTGAAGCAGATGATGAAAACAGAACTGCTTATATGGAACCTTTAGATCCTTTCACATCTGACTTTAAAGATGCTATTGCCCGCATTAAAGATGCCGGAATTACTGGTATGGGTGGTGCTTCTTTCCCTGTTCATGTAAAACTTAATCCTCCTCCAGAGAAGAAAATTGATTATGTATTACTGAATGCAGCTGAATGTGAACCATATTTAACTTGTGATGAAAGAACATTGCAGGAATCTACTAATAAAGTTATTGACGGTCTTGCAATTTGTCTTCACCTGGTTGGTGCTCTTGGTATTATCGCTCTTGAAGAAAACAAATCTTATCTTAAAGACAAAATTTATGATGAAATTATAAAACAGGGATACGAAGACTGCATTTCTATTTGTGTTGTTAAAACTAAATATCCTCAGGGTTCTGAAAAATTTATTGTTAATGCATGTCTTGGAATTGAAATTCCGTCTGCAAAACTTCCTGCCGATGCTGGTTGTATTATCAGCAATGTTGGAACTGTTTGTGCAATTAGTGATGCTTTTAGACTTGGTATGCCTTTAATTGAACGTTCTCTTACTCTTTCAGGATACGGTGTTGAAAAACCTTGCAATATCCGTGTTCCAGTTGGAACTTTAATTAGTGATTTACCTCCAGAAGTTCTTACTGTAAAAGATGAAACTGTAAAAGTAATTTCTGGTGGACCTATGATGGGTTTTGCAATGTCTGCTACTAATTTCCCTGTTGCTAAAGGTACTAGTGGTGTTACATTCCTCACAAAAGAAGAAACTCAGCTTTTTGAAGAAGATCAGTGTATTTCCTGTGGTAACTGTGTAAGCATTTGTGCTATGCATCTTAATCCTGTTCTTATTCTTAGAGAAATGAAGGCCGGCAATTATGATAAAGCAAAACGCTTTGGATTAATGGATTGTATTGAATGTGGTTGTTGTGCATATGGTTGTCCTGCACATATTAAAATTGTTCAGCGGGTTAGACTTGGAAAAGGTGTTATCCGTCAGAAAATGGCAGAACAGAGAGCAAAAGAAGCTGCTGCTGCAAACAATGCAAAATAAGGAGTAAAAAATGGGAAATAAACTTTATCTTTCATCTAGTCCTCATTTTTCTTCTGGACTTAAAACACAGTATATTATGGGTGCTGTAATTATTTCGCTTTTGCCAGAATGTATTTTTGGTATTATCACTTTTGGTGTTAGTGCTTTAATTACAATCCTTACTTCTGTAGTATCTTGTGTATTATTTGAATTTTTATTCCAGAAAGCAACAAAACAGAAAGTTGTAATTTCTAATCTGTCTGCTGTTGTTACTGGTATTTTAATGGCTTTAGTTTGTCCACCAACTGTTCCATTCTGGATGGTAATTCTTGGTGCTGCTGTTGCTATGATTTTTGCAAAAGGATTATTTGGTGGAATTGGTTCAAATGTATTTAATCCTGCATTAACAGGTCGTGCATTTATGTTTATCAGTTTCCCAGCTGTTATGGGGGCTACTTGGCTTTTACCAAATACTGTAAAAGGTATTAGTGCTTATTCTGCTGTTGATGCAATTTCTTCTTCAACAATTCTTCCAGTATTGAAAAATGATGTTTCTGCATCTTTAGATTATCTTACATACTTTATAGGAAACAGAGCTGGTTGTATTGGTGAAACTTCTATTCTTTTGATTTTGATTTCTTTTGTATTCCTTTTAGTTACTAAAGTAATTGACTGGAGAGCTCCTTTAGGAATGGTTGGAACTGTTTGTGTATGCGCTTTTTTAATGGGTATTGCACAAGGCGGTTCAATTGAAGCTGGTGGAGTAGAAATCCTTAAAAATCTTTTGACTGGTGGTTTACTTTTTGGTGCTACTTTTATGGTTACTGATTATGCTACAGCACCTGTTACAAAACCTGGACGCATTATTTTTGGTGTTGGTTGTGGTTTAATTACTTTCTTAATCAGAAAATTTGGCGGTTACCCAGAAGGCGTAATGTTCAGTATTTTGATTATGAATTCTATTGCTCCATTATTAAATAACTTTACTGGAAGAATGTATGGTTATGGAAAAAAAGGCAACAGAAAAGCTGACACACAGAAAATCAATAAAGAATTTGATTTGAAAAACTCTAAAAATCGTATTTTGGAGGGTAAATAATCATGGCTAAAAAAGTATATACAGTTTCTAAACAAAAATCAGATAAAGGCATTTTAGAAATGGTAAAACTTGGTCTTTCTCTTGTTTGTTATGCTGTTGTTTCTTGTACAGTTCTTGCAATTGTAAATAATTTTACAGCGCCAACAATTAAAGCCAATGAAATTAGAAAAGCTAAAATTGCTATGGAATCAATTTTCCCAAGTGCTGATAATTTTGAACAGATTGAAAACTTTTCTCCTGTAACTGGAACTGCAACTATGTCTGTTACAGACGGTTACTTTGTACAAAAAGATGGTAAGGTAATTGGTGGTGTAGTTCAGGTAAAAGGTCCAACTTATGATAAAGCTAAGGTTATGGTTGGTCTTAATCTTGACGGAACAATTAATGGTGTTCAGATTCTTGAAATATCAGATTCTCCAGGTTTTGGTCTTAAAGCAAATAAACCTGATTTTTTCTTAAAAAATGGTAAAACCTTCTATGGTCAGTTTGAAGGAAAAGATGCTTCCAATGGTTTTAAAAACGGCAGCAATTTTGATTCAATTACTGGTGCTACTATTACAAGTCATGGTTTAGGAAATATTATTTCAGAAGCAACTTCAGTTTTGTTTACTGAATTTGAAAAAGCAGGATTGTCAAAATAAGGAAGGTTGATAAATGAGTAATAAATTAAAAACTTTTACAAAAGGTCTTTTGTTAGAAAATCCACTCCTTGTTTTGAACATTGGTCTGTGTTCATCACTGGGTGTTACAATTACTATTATGAATGGTCTTGGAATGGGACTTGGTATGACTTTCGTTCTTTTAATGAGTGAAATTGTTATTAGTATTTTTAAGAAATTGATTCCAAGCGCTATTCGTTTACCAGTATTTATTATTGTTATTGCAGCATTTACTACAATTGTAGAATTGGTTTTAAAAGCATATGCTGAATCACTTGCAAGTTCTTTAGGCGTATTCATTCCATTAATCGTTGTAAACTGTATTATTATGGGACGTGTGGAAGCCTTTGCATCAAAAAATTCAATTGGAGATTCTATTCTTGATGCTTTAGGAATGGGTGTTGGTTATATCATTGTTATGGTAGCAATTTCTTTTATCCGCGAATTGTTTGGAAATGGTACTTTACTTGATGGAACTTCTTTCTGCGTAACTGTTATTCCAGAAGCTTACAGAATTGGTATTTTGAATAGTGCTCCTGGCGGCTTCCTTGTTTTTGGTATTGTTGGTGGTTTAGTTCAGTTTGGTAAAGTTCTTAAAGCCAACAAAGCAAAAAAACTGGAAGAAAATGCTAAATCAACAGAAAATGCAGAAGTTTCTGTACAGGAGGAAAAATAATGGCTACTGTAATTGAATTTTTAAAACTGTTTGTAAAAGCAGCAATTATTGATAATGTAGTTTTTATTCAGTATCTTGCCATTTGTCCTTTTATTGGTATGACTAATGATACAGAAAAAGCTACTGGTATGGGTCTTGCAACAACTTTCGTAATCATTCTTGCAACTGCTGTAACATGGCCAATTTACAATCTTGTAATGGTTCCTCTTCATTTGGAATTTTTACAGACATTGTTCTTTATTCTTGTAATTGCAAGTTTGGTTCAGCTGGTAGAATTCTTCTTAAAGAAAACTTCACCAGGGCTTTATAATGCAATGGGTGTTTATCTTGCATTAATTACAACAAACTGTGCTGTTCTTG
The DNA here is from genome assembly GCA_024402655.1 of Treponema sp. Lineage (GTDB taxonomy): Bacteria > Spirochaetota > Spirochaetia > Treponematales > Treponemataceae > Treponema_D. The sequence goes on from JAKSTH010000045.1 coordinate 5,362, forward strand.
CTATTACTATCAATTGTATTAAAAATAATTTCTCTTATTCACAGAGTCTTGTTTACGCATTTGGTTCTGCCATTGGTTTTGTAATTAGTATGGTTGTAATGAGTGGTGTTAGAAGCAGAGTAAAAACTGCTAAGATTCCTGAAAGTTTTAAAGGTACACCAATTTTGTTCGTAGCTGCAGCTTTCTTAAGTCTTGCATTTATGGGCTTTAAAGGTTTGATTAAATAGGAGGAACTCATGAATACAATATTGAATACAGTTTTATGTGCAGTTGTAATTGCATTTGTTCTTGGAGTTTTACTTGGTCTTTTTAAAAAGATTTTCCATGTTGAAACAGATCCAAAAGTTGATAAAGTTCGTGAGGTTCTTTCTGGTGCAAACTGTGGTGGTTGTGGTTTGGCCGGTTGTGATGCATTTGCTGGAGCTGTAGTTAAAGGTGATGCTCCTGTAAATGGTTGTGTTGCCGGTGGAAGTGACTGTGCTTCTAAAGTTGCAGAAATTTTAGGACAGGCTGGGGTTGAAATGAAACCTCAAATTGCAGTACTTGCTTGTCAGGGTTCTAAGGACTGTGCAGCAGATAAAGGTGAATATATTGGTGTTAAAACTTGTAAAGCTGCCAATCTCGTTATGAACGGTACAAAAAAATGTGCATTTGGTTGTATAGGATTGGGAGATTGTGTTGCTGCATGTCCATTTGGTGCTGCAAAAATGGGAGAAAATGGTCTTCCTGTTTTTGATAAATCTAAATGTGTTGGCTGTGGAAAATGTAAAATTGCATGTCCTAAAAAACTTATTTCCATTTATGATGCAGACACAAAAGGTCCAATTGCTTTGTGTTCATCTCATGCTGATAATAAACCACAGATTAAAAAGGATTGCGCAAAAGGTTGTTTCAAATGTGGAATGTGTGCAAGAAAATGTCCTGCACAGGCAATTGATGTAACAAGTGGAATACCAGTAATTGACCGCTCTAAATGTACATCTTGTGGTGAATGTATTGCTGCATGTCCTGATAAAGTTTTAGTTCTTTTTCAGAATATAAATTAATTTTGATTTAAAAAGAGATTGATATATGTCAGTCTCTTTTTAGTTATAACGAGAAAGTTTTTATAATTTTCTCATTAACATCTTATCCATTCTAAAAGGAGGTATTTTTTAAAATGGAAAAGTTATTTAAATTACAGGAAAGAGGAACCACAGTTTCTAAAGAAATTATTGCTGGTATTACAACTTTCCTTGCAATGGCTTACATTCTTGCTGTTAACCCAGGAATGCTTGGCGAAACAGGTATGGGATTCGGTCCTGTATTTACTGCAACAGCTATAGCTTCAGCAATTGCTACTTTAGTTATGGCTTTCTGGGCAAATCTTCCTGTAGCCTTGGCTCCTGGAATGGGTCTTAATGCTTTCTTTACATACACTGTATGTTTTGGAATGGGTTGTTCATGGCAGCTCGCTCTTACAGCAGTTTTGATTGAAGGTGTTATTTTTATCGTTCTTTCAATCTTTGGAATTCGTGAAAAAATTATTAATGCAATTCCATCTGGTATGAAAAAAGCAGTAGCTGTTGGTATTGGTCTTTTCATTGCACTTATTGGTTTGGCAAATGCTGGTATTGTTTCTGCAGATACAGGTACAATCATTGGTTTTGTTAATTTCAATATGTCTTCAAAAGCTGCAGTTGTAGCTATGATTGGTCTTATTATTACAGTTGTTCTTTATCTTCTTAAAGTACCTGGTGCAATTCTTCTTGCTATTATTGCTACAACAATTATTGGTATTCCATTTGGTGTAACATCAATTCCAGAAGGATGGAAACCATTCAGTCTTCCAGATGCTCCATTGTTCTGTAAATTTGAATGGGGTAGCGTATTATCTGTAAAATTCCTTGTAATTATGTTCACATTCTTGTTCACAGATCTTTTTGATACAATTGGAACTCTTATGGGTGTAACACAGCAGGCTAACCTTGTTGATAAAGATGGAAACATTCCAAACGCTAAAGCAGCTCTTATGTCTGACTCAATTGGTACTGTAGTTGGTGCTTGTTTAGGAACTTCAACTGTAACTTCATTTGTTGAATCATCTTCTGGTGTTGCTGCAGGTGGACGTACAGGTCTTACATCTGTTACAACAGGTGTTCTCTTCCTCTTGGCTCTCTTTATGACACCAATCTTCGCACTTATTCCTAGTGCAGCAACTGCTCCTGCTCTTATTTTCGTAGGATTCCTTATGTTACAGCAGGTTGTTGATATTGATTTCAAAGATCCAACAGAAGGTATTCCTGCATTTATTACAATTATGGTTATGCCATTCTCATACTCAATTTCAAAAGGTATTGCATTTGGTATGATCGCTTATGTAATTGCTAAATGTGCTGGAAAGAAAGCAAAAGATATTCCTGTTGCAACTTGGGTTCTTGCTGTAATCTTTATTGCAGATATTATCTTTGAAGCAGTAAAATAATTACAATTTAATGTAAGCATAAAAAAAGGATTGTCTGTTTTATTAGACAATCCTTTTTTTATTTATTAGAACAGAAACTAAAGATTAGCAAGTAACCATTCTTTGAACTGATTATAATCATTGTTCATTGGAATAGCTCTGTCCTGAAGTCTCATAACTTCTTCAAGGCGTGCAGGAATTGGAGGTTCTTTACCGATTGCATCTGTAACAACCTGACCAAATTTTGCAGGAGAAGCAGTTTCAAGAATAACACCAACTGCTTTTTTATCTATAACTCTCTGTGCCCAAGAAGGAACATTTGGAGTAAGACCTGGTTTATTAAAGTCACCTTTAACTCCAGCTACTAAATCAGCAATACCGCCATTTTTAATATCTTCCCAAGCTTTATAACCAATAGCACCATGTGGATCAATAATATAACCAGTTTTCTTGTTACAAGCTTCAATTGCTTTAAGAATACCATCATTATCAAGCCAGTAAGAAGCAAACATTTCTCTTACCTGATCCAATGTATACATAGATTTAATGCGTTCATAGTTACTTGGAGCACCTACGTCCATTGCATTTGCATAAGTTTCAATTGATGGGCGTGCATTGTAGTCACCTGTAGCAATCCAGTCTGGAATTGTACGGTTAGTATTTGTTGCTGCAACGAATCCGGCAATAGGAGCACCCATTTCTTTTGCAATAAGACCAGAAGTAAGGTTACCAAAGTTTCCAGAAGGTACAACCATAATGATTGCTGGGCTGTGGATTTTATTATCCATTGCAGCTCTGTTGTTTGCAATAAGAGCGGCATACATATAATAGAAACTCTGTGGAAGCAAACGTGAAATATTAATTGAGTTTGCAGATGAAAGTCTTAATTTTCCACGAAGTTCTGTATCTGTAAATGCAGTTTTTACAAGTTTCTGACAATCATCGAAAGTACCTTTTACTTTAAGGGCTCTTACATTTCCTGTGAAAGTAGAAAGCTGTTTTTCCTGTAATGGACTGATTTTTCCTTCTGGATAAAGAATTGTAACATCGAGACCAGGAACGTTATGGAAAGCACTTCCTACAGCAGAACCTGTATCACCAGATGTTGCTACTAAAATATGAAGTGGTGTGCTTTCGTTGCGATTAAAGTAAGACATTGTACGAGCCATAAAGCGAGCACCAAAGTCTTTAAATGCACATGTTGGTCCATGGAAAAGTTCAAGTACATATGAAACAGAATCAAGAGGAGCAACTTTTGGTGAAAATGGATATGCATCCTGAATAATTCCAATTAAATCTTCTTCTGGAATTTCGCCTTCTACATAAGGTTTTGCCATCTGTAAAGCAATTTCTCTAAAAGATGGAGTAGGGTTTTTATTAATAAAAGCAGGATCAAGTTTTGGAAAAGATGTTGGAATGTATAAACCACCAGTAGCCTGATTCATTCCATTCATAACTGCAGTTTTAAAATCAACTTTTACACTGCTGTCTCGTGTGTCTGTGTAAATCATAATATTTACTCCCTTTTTTATAAATTATCTACTAAATTTTCAACAATAACTTTGGCAATTGCTGTTTTACAATTAGAAACTGCTTTATCAGATTTTGCATCTTTCACAGAAGCTGTATAATTTTTTCTGAAAACTTCTTTACCACTTGTCATATCAATTACATAGATTTCTGCTGTAAGATTACAGTTCCATAAACCGTCTGCATCTTTTGCAAGTGGAGATTCATATTTAACAGTTCCACCAATAAGGAAACCAAAATTATTCTGTACAATTTCGTAATTTTTCTTATAAATAGTTTCTGTAGAAGCACTAATATAAGATTCCTGATTTAAAGGCGCATTACCAGCTGTTGCTCCTTTTTTCTGAAGTTCAGAAAGAACTGAATAACAGTTTGTGGTTGGTTTATTTTTTTCATTAAATTCCCAAATAAAGAGAATTGCACCTTTAGAAAGGAGTTTTGATTTAATCTGGAATTTAGTAGAAGTTCCTGCTTTTTTAGCTGCCTGAACTGTAGATTTTTTTGAAGACACTGGAGTTGGATAAAAATGAATTTCAGAATTTACTGTAAATTCTGTATTTGTTGGTTTAAACAAAATTTTACCAGCAGCGTCTGTAACTGTGTTATATGTTCCATATTCAATTTTATCATTCTGATGTGAAATAGGAAATTCAATAGTAACAGGGTAGTCTGCTTTAACAGCACCAGAAGAATCTTTTACCTGAATAATAAAAGATGATGCAAAAGGTTTGCCATAATCAGCAGCTTTAGGTGTTTGTAAAACTGAAAAGTTTATGCTTTCAAGACTGCTTACAAATTCAGAATCTTTTACATTCTGAGTTGTAGCAGGAGCTTCTGCAATCTGGTTTTCTGATTTAATATTTGATTGTGAAGTTGATCCACAAGATATAGCCAAAAGTGTTAAAATACTTAAAGTTACAAATTTAATTACTTTCATAAATTCTCATTTTCCTTATGTCTATTTTATTATTAACTGTTGTTTTTTACAATAACATATTGATAAAAAAATGTTATAAACATAAAATTACAAAAAATATTAAAATTTATTCAGAAGGCAAAAAAATGAATAGATGTTCAAAAGCCATTATTTACAGTGAAAATTTAAGAAACAATATTAAAGAAATACAAAAATGTTTAAAACCTGGTACTAAGTTATGTATTGCAGTAAAAGCAGACAGCTATGGTCATAACAGTGTTTTAACAGCAAAAATTGCCCAGGAACTTGGAGTAGAATTTCTTGCAGTTGCAACTGTAGAAGAAGGCGCAGAACTAAGAAGAGCAGGAATAACCTGTAATATCCTTCTTTTAAGTCTTTGTATTCCAGAAGAATATAACCAGATTTTTGAAAACAATATTACACCATTATTATTCAACAAAGAAAATATTGAATGCTTTTCACAATATGCAGACAACTATTTTAAAGGTAATGAAAAATTTAATGTTCAGCTTGCAGTAGACACAGGCATGGGTAGAATCGGTTGTTATCCAGAAGAAGCTGGTGAACAGGCTGTTTTAATTAATAAAAGCAATCATCTTGTTTTAAGTGGAATGTGTACACATTTTGCAGTTGCAGACAGTTTGAATAAGGATTGCATTGAATTCACAAAAAATCAGTATGCAAATTTTGTACAAGCAATTGAAAATGTCAAAAAAGAAGGCATTGATCCTGGAATCTGCTCATGTTCTAATAGTGCTGCTATAATGAACAATGATGATATGCACATTAACATGGTAAGAGCCGGAATTATTACTTACGGATATTATCCAGATGAAATTACAAAAGAATATTTAAAATCAGTAAATAAAAATATTAATTTAAAACCTGTTCTTGCTTTGGAGACCCAGGTTGTTGCTATAAGACATTTCCCAAAAGGAAAATCTATTTCTTATGGAAGAACTTATACTTGTACAGAAGATACAGATATTGCAATTTTACCAATTGGATATGCAGATGGCTTATTACGAAGATTTTCTCCAGGACTTACAGTAACTATTAACGGAAAACAATATCCTGTTAGAGGAAGAATCTGCATGGATCAGTGTATGGTAGAACTTGGAAAAAATCATGATGTAAAACTGTGGGATAAAGTTCACATTTTTGGTCCAGAAGAAAGCGGTGCAAAGAATACTGCAGAAGAACTTGCAAGTCTTGGTAAAACAATTTCTTATGAAGTTTTAACAAGTCTTACAAAAAGAATTGAAAGAGTAATTATTTAGTTTTTTCGGTTTGAATTGAATCTATAATTTTACGTACTTCAGAAACAAGATAGAAAGAGCCTGTTACTAAAAGAACATGACCTTTTTCTGCTGATTCCTGAAGTGCTTTTTTTATCATTACTTTGTATTTTGGATTTGCTTCAAAATCTATGTGGGCATCATTAAATGCTTGAATTTCAGCTTCTATATTTGACTCTTTTTTATTGCCAGGACGGGTTACATAAACTTTATTGAATCTGTATCTGAATAATTTAGAAATATCTTTTATATCTTTGTCTGCAGCACATGCAAAAAGCAGGTCAATTTTTTCATTTCCAAACATTTTATTTAGAGTGTCCAGGGTTCCTTTTATGGAATTACAAGTGTGAGCACCATCCAAAATAAGATGTTTTAAGCCTTCATAACCTGAAACATTGCTTAAAATTTCGAATCTTCCTGCCAGTTGAGCTTTAGCAAGTCCTCGTTCAATAATTCCTTCATCCATATTTGGGAATAATTTTTTAATTGCAATGGCCGCCATAGCTGCATTTTGAATCTGTACTTTACCAAGCATAGACATATCAGTTTCAATAGGACGATTTAAAAAGTCACCTTCAAAATGAATATGCATTTTTTTAGTTTCGTCATTGAAGCTGTAATGTGCGTCACGAATCATGTCTTCTACAAAATAGAATGGGGCATGGCGTGTAATTGCTTTTTCTCTGAATACAATTTTTACAGATTCACTTTGCTGCTGGGCAATAAGAACTGGTGTACAGTTTTTTATGATTCCAGCTTTTTCTGCAGCAATTTTTTCAATTGTGTTACCTAAAAATTCAGTATGCTCCAGTTCAATAGGAGTAATACAGCAAAGTTTTGGTCTAATAACATTTGTTGCATCAAGACGGCCACCAAGACCTACTTCAAAAACAGACCAGTCCACATTTGCCTGACGGAATACCAGAAATGAATAAAGGGTCACAAGTTCAAACCAGGTTACAGCACGGTCTGCAGGGTAATGCATAATGGATTCAATATTTGGAACCATTTCCTTTATAGCATTTTCATAAATTTCTTCTGGGAAAAATCCTTTTGGGGTAGAAATGCGTTCTCTAAAATCTTTAATATGTGGAGAAGAATAAAGACCTACAGAATATCCTGCTTCATCTAAAATACTTGCAATTAATTTAGAAACAGAACCTTTTCCTTTTGAACCTGCAATATGAATACAAGGAGCATAATCCTGTGGATTTTCAAAACGCTTACAGAGAAAATCAATTGTATCTAACCAGAAAATATCTTTTTGAGGAGTTGATTCAAAATTTAAATATGTATTTAGCCAGTCCTCAAAAACTTCAATTGCAGTCATAATACTTTTATTTTACACTATATTGTGATATATTTCTATTAATAAAAACATTTGAGGTTAAAAAAATGAGTGAAGATTTAAATTATACAGATATAAACAAGAGTTATGAAGCTGCTTTAGAAAGAAGCAAAAAAATTGAAGCTGATTTGCTTGTTAATCCAAAAAAATATCGTGTTTTAACAGGAGACCGTCCTACAGGTCGTCTTCATATTGGTCATTATTTTGGTTCATTGCAGAATCGTGTTCGTCTTGCAAATATGGGCGTTCCAACAATGATTCTTATTGCTGACTATCAGGTTTTAACAGATCATGATGCATTTGATAAAATCAGTCAGAATACAAAACAGCTTGTAATAGATTATCTTGCAGCTGGTATTAATCCAGAAAAACAAGATGTAATTATTTATCCACATTCCTATGTTCCAGAAGCAAATCAGTTAATGATTCCATTTTTAACATTGGTTTCTAATGCTGAACTTAGCCGTAACCCAACAGTAAAAGAAGAAATTCAGTCTGCAGGTCTTACAAATGTAAATGCCGGAATGTATACATATCCAGTTCATCAGGCCGTAGATATTTTATTCTGTAAAGGAAATATTGTTCCAGCAGGTAAAGATCAGCTTCCACATATTGAAATGGCTCGTACAATTGCCAGCAGATTTAATAAAAAATTCTGTACAGATATGAATAAAGAACCTGTATTCCCATTACCAGAAGTTTTACTTTCTAAAACACCAATGATTCTTGGTCTTGATGGAAGTCAGAAAATGTCTAAATCTCGCGGAAATGCCATTATGCTTTCTGCTACAGAAGATGAAACTGCAAAACTTATTAAAAAAGCAAAAACTGATCAGGATAGAAATATTACTTATGATCCAGTTAATCGCCCAGAAGTTGCAAATCTTTTAAGTTTAATATCTCTTTGTACTGGTGAAGCTCCAGAAGCTATTGCTGCAAGAATTGGCGAAGGTGGTGGTGGAATGCTTAAAGCAACACTTACAGAAGCAATGAACGAAAAACTTCGTCCATTGCGCGCTGAACGTGCCCGTCTTGAACAGGATCCAGAATATATTAGAAAAGTATTACTTACTGGTGCTGAAAAAGCCCGTGAAATTGGAATTCAGACTTTGAATGAAGTTCGTGAAAGAATGAATATGGTAATTTAATATAAGAGCTGGCATGAATCAGACTTTAATTACCGCATACTGACGTTTGCTATAATGAAAAAAGGGATTGGTTATTACCAATCCCTTTTGTTTTTTAATAATAATGAACATTCAATTCAGTTATTTTATTTTTTTCATTTACATGGAGAACAGCATAACCATATTTAGAAAGAAAACCTGGAATGTTGTGTTCAGTAAACTTTCCAAAATTACTTGTTCTTTTTACGTGGGTGTGTCCGTCAACAAATTTTTTTGTAAAATATTTAGCACAGGTATTTATAATTTTGTTTCTTTCATCAGTGTTCTGCATTACAAAATATTGATGGTTTTCGGCATAAAGAGGGATGTGAGTAAAAACAAGTTTGTCTTTTGGATCTTTACTCATTGTTTTGTCCATTTCTTCGTACTGAAAGCCGCCAAGAGTTCCACTGGCAGAATCTAGGAAGTACCAGCTGAAAGAAGGAGTTTCAAATTTGTAAAAAGAAGTTCCCGGATAAAGATTGTTTGACCATTGAGTCCAGCCAGAATTATACAAATCATGATTTCCAACAACATTAAAAACTGAAATTCCTTTTGCTTCAAAAACATCTACAATGGCTGCTTTATAGGCTAAGGTTTCACTTTCTAAACCATGTTCTGCAATATCACCAAGACAAATTACAAATTTAGTTGTGTCCATAAGACTTTTACCAGTTTGTGTATTAACTGTATTTAATTTAGCAAACCATTCATCTTCACGTCTTGGACCATTTATACCTTTGTTTTCATTTCCAAAATGAATATCTGTAATAATAAGAACATCATATTCATCTTCTGCACCAATACTATTAACTGCGGCATTTGTAGTAATAAATTCAATACCCTGGGCGCGAAGTTCAACTTTCATTAAACGGTGAAAGGCTTCAGTTAAATCATAATCTAAAAATTTACAGGAGAAGAACATTGGAAGAATTAATAAAATTAAAAAGAAATATTTTTTTGTTTTCATTAAAACCTCCAGGTAATATTAATTACTGTACTAAAACGGTTAAAGTTTGCACTTAAAGTAAAGAAATCTACAAATTGAATTTCACCACTAATTCCAATATAAAGAAAAGGATTTACCATAAATTCCGCTTTTATTCTGGTATTTGGTGAAAAGAACAGATAATACTTAGTAAAAGTGAAACTTGAAAAAATAAGTGTGAAACTCATCCAGTCTAAAGGTTCATAACAAGCTAAAAGTTCAAAGGCCGGACAATTACTTACAACTTTAGGAACTTCATCTTTTATTGCTTTAATATGAGAGTTTTTCTGCTGGTATAAAACTGCTGCAGAAAAATACAGGTTAGGTAAGGGCTGTATTTTTGTTCCTAAACCAACAAGGAAATCGTACTCAAAATAAGTGTTGTAACTCCAGGTATAGTGATTTATCATTCTGGCCCCAATATTCCAGATATTGAAAAGGGTTGGTTCATAAGTAATATCACTGGTAAAGCTGAAAGTTTTATAAAACAGATCAAAGCCGGTAGTAATGCATAATTCTTTCATGTTTGCTTCTACCTTAGCTGAAGTACCAAGGGTAAAAGTATTCAGATTATTATGATTATTTGCCTGAACTTCGAAAGTTGCTTTATGAGAAACATCATTTGTAAAAAAGTTAATAATCTTTGTTTTCTGTTCTACATCGGCCCCAGAAGATTCATTATTTTCCTGGCAATAGGATGCAGAACAAAAAGTAAACAAAGTAAGAATTAATAGCAAAGATTTTTTCATTATTTAATAACTTTTACCATATCTCTAGTGATTTCAGAAAGATTGCTTGCCCCGCACATTGCCATTGTAT
>JAKSTH010000046.1 GCA_024402655.1 Treponema sp.
TCTCTTTTGCTGTATTGTAAAAAGAGTATGTTGATTTTTAAAGAGGTAAAAAAATTTATGAAAGTTATTCCAATTTTCTTTGCAACAGACAACAACTATGCTCCGTATTTAGCAGTTACACTTAAATCGCTTTTAGTTAATTCTTCAAAAAAATATTTTTATAAAATATACGTACTTACTACTAAACTGCACCCAGATTTACAGGAAAAAATAAATAAAGTTCTTGAACCAAACAGTTCTATTGAATATGTAAATGTTGAAAATGAACTTAAAAAATTAAAAGAAAAACTTTTTTTAAGAGATTATTATTCATTTGAAACATACTACCGTTTTTTCATTCCAGACATGTTCCCTCAATATAAAAAAGTAATCTATTTAGATTGTGATATTATCGTAAAAGAAGATATTTCTATTATGTATAATACAAATATCAATCACTATCTTGTTGGAGCTGTTTCTGATCAGGCATTTAGAGAATGTGGAAGAGACTTTATTGACTACGCAGAAAAAGTTCTTGATATCAACGTAAATAAAATCTTTAATGCAGGTGTTCTTTTAATCAATTCAGAAATGTTTAGAACATATGACATTTTAGGCAGATTTACAAATCTTCTTTCAAAGTACAAATTTAGAGTTACACAGGATGAAGATTATCTTAATGTATTGTGTAAAGATAAAGTAAAATATCTGCATCCAGGCTGGAATAAAATGCCATTCGAAGATAATTTCAAAGAAAAAGATGTAAAATTGATTCACTATAATCTTCATCTTAAACCATGGCACTATGACAATATTAGATTCCAGAATTATTTCTGGGAAATTGCAGAACAAACCGAATTCTATGAAGATATTAAACTTCAGCTTAAATATTATTCCGATGAAAACAAAGAAAAAGATAAGTTAGGATTTGAAAAATTAAGAGCTATTGCAGTAGAAGATATTAATAAAAAAGATAACTATAAAAATATCTTATGCAAAGAACATAGAATTTTTTATTATGTAAATAAAACATTCAGTTTTATTATAAAACTTCCAATAATTGCATATTTTACACGAGTAATTAGAACAAAAGGATATAAAATAATTTATGGATACAAAAATAGAAAAGTCAAAAGAGCGGCTTAAGATTCTTGAAAAAATTGATGAATATGAAAAAAAGGGTTGGTTTTCTAAAGATGTAGAAGATGATCCTGAAACTATTCCTTTAACTCCAGATAAAGTTGATTATTTAAATAAAAAGCTTTCTAATAAAATTTTAACCGCTTTTGTAAATTCAATGGCATGGAAATTTATTGATAAGTTAATAGCAAATAAGCAGCTTATTATTAAAGATATTATTGGTATTGAAAATTTCAGACCATTAAAAGATGAAGGAGTTATTATAACTTGTAATCATTTTAATGCATTTGATAATTTTGCAATTCATAAAGTTTTACAGCATGAAGTAAAAAAAGGAATTATCTGGAAAGTAATTCGTGAAGGTAATTTCACTTCTTTCCCAGGTTTATTCGGACTCTTTTTCAGACACTGTAATACTTTGCCTTTAAGTAGTGTTTATAGTACTCAAAAAATATTTATGAGTGCAGTAGATACTTTGCTTAAGAAAAAACAGAAGATTTTGGTTTACGCAGAGCAAGGGATGTGGTGGAATTATAGAAAACCAAGACCTTGTACTAAAGGTGCTTACGTTTTTGCAGTCAAAAGCAATGTTCCTGTAGTTCCTTTCTTTATCACTATGAATGACTCGGACATGATAGATGGAGACGGCTTTCCAATTCAGGAATACACAGTTCATATTCTTCCTCCAATTTATCCAGATCCAAATAAATCTGAAAAAGAAAATATTGAATACATGAAAGATAAAAATTATGAAATGTGGAAAGAAGTATATGAAAAAACATATGGTATTCCACTTACCTATCTTACAGAATAGTTTTTTGAGGTTTATATGGTTCTATACTTATTTGGTATTGTTGGCGGTGGCATTTTAATTTGTATTTTTAATCTTTTATTGTGCAATGGCACATATAATTACACAACTTTAAACATTATCATTTGTTCTTTTCTTGCTGTAATTCTTGAAATTGCAATTGACGGCTTAATTGCTGCTTTAATAAGAAAAATTCTTCCAGAAAAATACTTTGATCATACTGTAAAATTTCATAATGCTTCTAAAAAAGAATGCAAATTATATGAAAAACTTGGTGTAAAAGTTTGGAAAGATTATGTTCTGGAATTAGGACAGTTTACAGATTTTAGCAAAAGAGAAGTTGCAAATCCAAATAGTATTGAATACATTGAAAGATTTATTCTTGAAAATAACTATGGTGCAGTACTTCATATTCTTTCCTGCTTTTTCGGATTTATTTTAATTCCATTCTTCCCAGGAAGAACAAAGCTTACTATTATTCTTCCAGCTGCAATCATAAACTTTATTTTAAATCTTTTGCCTTTTATGATTTTGCGTTACAACACAGACAGACTTCAGCGCATTAGAAAAGTTTTAGCTGCAAAAGCTGCAAGAAATAAAGATAAACAAGAGTAGCTTTATTTATGAATAACCCCTCGTTCAGCCTGATGTTTGCGAACTTCCTGAACATAAGGGTTATATTTTTCAAGTTCTAAGATAACATCCCAATGCCAGTCTAAATTTTTATCTTCAAAATATGGTGGCTGGGGTGGCTTTCTTCTTGAATTAGCTTTATTTACAATATCAATTAAATCAGAAATTGTCTGACGATCTGCAACTCTAACAAGATACTCTTCTGTTTTTGGAATCATTAAGGTTTTATCTTCATTAAAATAGTAATCATCTTCATTAAATACAAAAGAAGGCATTACATTTCTTACTCTAAGTCTTCGTCCTGTAACACAAGTATATATATTTCCAGCTGATAAAATGTGGCGTGGAACATAATAGCTTTCATTTTTATATTCTACTATTGCATTTTCTGTGGAAAAATCCATATCTGTAAGCCAATATCGGACATCATAGTATTTATTTCCCTGAACAATATAAGCCGGAATGTCTTTTATTTGTTTTTGTGTAGAAATTTTTAAACCTTCTGTAACAGTGTTTCCTCGCCAAACTCCATTGCTTGTTATAATAGGATTTCCTTCATCATCATAAGTAAGATTTTTAACAAAGAAATTCAAATACATTTTATCATCATGTATTGCAACAGGAATTATGGATTTGTCTGTTCTGGAATATGATAAAGTAATTTCCCAGGCATTATCTTCCTGAAGACTTCCATTTATATCATTTACACTAATTGGAATATGTTGAGCTTCTTTTGAAGTACCATTATTTCTGGCTTTTGCATATTGTTCAGTCACATCAACAGATTCAGCAGCTCTGTCATAATACCAGCCATAATAAAGTTTTAAAACAATAACAATTTGAGGGTCTTTATCTGGATCTGGATTTTCTTCTATAAAAACATATCGGTCTTTGCCTTCCCATAATCCGTATAATTGTTCAGGGATTTTTTTTATAGTCTCCTGCCCTTCATTTTCAACATCATTAGTCTGGGCAAATAAAGAGGAAATTAAAAACAAAAACAGAATGATTAAAAAACTCTTTTTCATTAGTAGAATATCGGCATTTTTTCCATTATACTTAATCACATGACTTATTTAGGAAAAATTGGAGAACTTTCACTTAAAGGTTCTAATAAACAGGAATTTGAAAATCTTTTAGTAAAAAACACTAGAAAATATCTGGAAGGAAAAAAAGTTTCTGTAAAATTGATTGCCGGTCGTCTTTACGTTGAATGTGAAGATGAAGATTGCCAGACTGTTGAATTTGCATTAAGCCATCTTTTAGGAATTACAGGCTGGGCTCAGGCAAAAACTTGTGCCAACGATATTGAAGAAATTAAAAAACTGGTTTATGAACTGGCAGAAATAGAAGCAAAAAAAGGTGCAAAAACTTTTAAAATTGATGCTCGTCGCGCCTACAAACAATTTCCAATGAATTCTTATGAAATCAATTGTGAAGCTGCAGGACCAGTTGAAGCCTTAATGAAGGTTGATGTTCATAAACCTGATGTTACAATTTATATTGAACTTAGAGAAAAAACTTATGTTTACACAGATGCAAATATTGGTTGCCGTGGACTTCCTGTAGGTTCATCTGGAAAAGGCTTGCTTCTTTTAAGTGGCGGTCTTGACTCCCCTGTTGCAGGATACAGAATGCTGCGCCGTGGTATGAAAATTGAGTGCTGTTATTTCCATTCTTATCCATATACTTCTGAAGAAGCAAAACAAAAAGTTGTTACACTTGCTCAAAAATTAGCTTATTATGGAATTCAGACATACCTTAATGTTATTCCTTTTACTGATGTACAGATGAAAATTAAGGAAAAAGCACCTGAAGCCTGGTCAACTCTTATGCTTAGAGTTTGTATGATGAAAGTTGCAAACCTTATGGCAAAAAGATGTAAGGCAAAATGTATTATTACAGGTGAAAGTGTTGGCCAGGTTGCCAGTCAAACAATTGAAAATATGACTGTTACTGAACACTTTGCAGAATTTCCAATGATGCGTCCATTATGTGGAATGGACAAAGAAGAAATTATCCGTACTTCTGAATTTATAGATACTTATGAAACATCTATTCTTCCTTACGAAGATTGCTGTGTTCTTTTTAGTCCAAAGCATCCTGTTCTTCGTGGTACTGTTGAACAGGCAGAAGAAATCTATAATTCACTTGAAGTAGATGATTTAATTGTAAAAGCTTATAAAGAAAGAGAAATTTATAAACTTACATTATCTGAAGCAAGAAAAGTTGAAGAACGAGCTGATCAGGAATAAATTATGACTGCAGATGAAAAAAAACAGATATTTAATCTTCTCAAAACCGCTGATTCTTATGTAAACGGTTATCAAAGAACTGTGTTTTCAACAGCGCCACAGTTTAATGATGATGTTGTTGTAGAAGAAAATAATTCTGCAGTATCTGAATCATCTATAAACAATGAAAAAACAGTAAAATCTGGACTTACTATTGAACAGCTTACAGAAAAAATTATGAAATGTAACAGATGTTCTCTTGGTAATACAAAAACCCATATTGTTCCAGGTGAAGGGGTTGAAAATCCTTTGGTTATGGTAATTGGAGAAGGCCCTGGTTATGAAGAAGATATGCAGGGGCGTCCATTTGTAGGACCTGCAGGTCAGTTGCTGGACAAAATGCTTGATGCAATTCAGCTAAGCCGTAATACAAACTGTTACATTGCAAATGTTGTAAAATGTCGTCCACCACAGAATAGAGATCCATATCCAGAAGAACAGAATGCTTGTTCTGCTTTCCTTGAAGCTCAAATAAATGTCCTTAAACCTAAAATGATTTTATGTATGGGAAGAATTTCTGCGCAAAAGCTATTGAACACAGAGGATTCTATTTCAAAAATCCATGGAAAATTATTTGAATATAACAAAATTCCATTGATGGTAACTTATCATCCAAGTGCACTTTTAAGAAATGCTGACTTAAAAAGACCGGCCTGGGAAGATTTAAAGTTATTCCGCCAGAAATTAAACGAACTTACTTTAAACTAGAATGCAATATTTACAAATAGTACTGAATCTTCCTTTAAATCAGTCCTTTACATATTCATATATTCCTCCAGA
The DNA here is from genome assembly GCA_024402655.1 of Treponema sp. Classification (GTDB taxonomy): domain Bacteria; phylum Spirochaetota; class Spirochaetia; order Treponematales; family Treponemataceae; genus Treponema_D. Next base: position 5,638 of record JAKSTH010000046.1, read on the forward strand.
AAAAGAAAATCCGGAACTTTTGCCAGAAATTGGTAAAAGAGCTGAAATTATGTTTGGTAATAAAAAAACAACAGGTTTTATTATCAATATAAGTGAAACCATTCCAGAGGATTGTCCTGTAGAAGAAGGAAAAATCAGGCCTATAAAAAGAATTCTAGATAAAGAGCCTTTATTTGATAAAGAACTTATAGAAAATGCAAAATGGATTTCTCATTACTATTTATGTTCCCTTGGTGAAGCAGTTTTTTCTATGATTCCTTCTGGAAGACGGGAAACCGGATTAGGCGGATTTAATTTTGAAGAAGAAATTTCAAATGTAAAAAGAAATACCCTTTCTGATGAGCAGGCAAAAGCTGTAAAAGAAATTTTAGAAACTGCCTTTGTTAATGAAAATATAAATAAGTTTCATTATTTGTATGGGCCTACAGGAAGTGGTAAAACAGAAGTTTTTTTACAGTTAGCAGAAGAAATTTTAAATGCCGGTAAAAGTGTTATTTATCTTGTTCCAGAAATCAGTTTAACAGGGCAAGTTGCAAAATCTGTAACAGAACGTTTTGGAAACACAGCTGCAATTATTCATTCAGGGCTTACTCCTTCACAAAAATTAACCCAATGGAACAGAATTCGCCATGAAGAAGCAAAAGTAATTGTTGGAGCCAGAAGTGCTGTTTTTGCACCTACCCCAAATCTTGGTTTAATAATTATTGATGAAGAACACGACGGTTCATATAAATCAAACAGTAATCCAAGATATCATGCTAGACAAGTTGCAATGCATAGAGCTAAAAATCTGAACATTCCTCTTTTAATGGGAAGCGCAACTCCTTCTGTAGAAGCATGGCAAGGCATGACAAAAGGTTCAATCATTGCCCACAAACTTTCCAAAAGACTTTCTGGTGGAGAAATGCCACATATTTCATGTATAGATTTAAAAATGTTTAACATGGAAGGCTGTATTTCTGAACCTTTGGAAAAAGAAATCAATAAAACTTTTGAGCAAAAACATCAGGCAATTTTATTTCTAAATAGACGGGGTTTTACTCACTTTTTTAAATGCAATACTTGTGGTTTTGAATTAAAATGCAAAAACTGTTCTGTTCCACTTACTCTTCATAAAAATCAGAACCGATTAAAATGTCATTATTGCGGATGGTCTGTAATTCCGCCAGAAAGTTGTCCTCAATGTGGCTCTCTTGATATTGGAACCTCTGGTTTTGGAACTGAATTTATAGAAGCAGAAGCAAAAGCAAAGTTTCCAAATGCACGAATCCTTAGACTTGATACAGACGCTTTGAACAACAAAGAAGAATTACTTGAAAAACTGGAAGAATTTAAACAAGGAAAATATGATTTACTTTTAGGAACTCAAATGGTTGCTAAAGGATTAAATTTTAAAAATCTGCAGATGGTTGGCGTTATTCTTGCAGATGCAGGTCTTCATATGCCAGATTTTAGAGCCAGTGAAAGAACATTCAGTCTTATAACTCAGGTTGCTGGAAGAGCCGGAAGATATTTTCCAGATGGAAAAGTTTTTGTTCAAACTTATAGTCCGGGAAACGAAGCAATCTATTATTCTGTAAAAGGTCAAATTGCAAAATTTTATGAAACTGAATTGCAGACACGAGAAATGCTTGATTTCCCTCCATTTTCCCGTTTACTTAGAATTGTTTTCAGGGCATTTAACAAAAAAGATGCAGAAGAAACTTGCCAGGCAGCCAGCCACATTTTAAGGGAAAATACCCCAAAAGGATGCGAGATTCTAGGTCCAAGTGAATGTCCAATAGAAAAAATAAACAGTAATTACAGATTCCAGATTATTTTAAAAGGAAGTTCAATTATTCCTTTACAAAGCGCGGCTCGTAAACTTTTATATGACTATAAACATAATCCTAATGTTTATATTGAATATGATGTAGATCCTGTAAGTTTATTGTAGTTTTAAACATGTCTTCTTATTCCATCAAACTTGATTTCGTATAAAAACAATCCGTTTGGTGGTGCTGTAACTCCGGCTTTAGTACGGTCTTTAGCTTTTAAGATTTTTTCCATTGCATCTAAAGGCGCCCCATTTTTGTCTAAATTTACCAGAGTACCAGTTAAAGTGCGAACCATTTTCCATAAAAAGGCATTTGCTTCAATTTGAAAAACAAGCATCTCTTTTCCCCACAAGTCTTTTTGTGTAAAGAAAAAAGCATTATCAATATAACGGTTTGGAGAAACTGACTCATCACCGCTGGCAGCAAAAGATGAACAATCCAGTTCACCACGCAAACAGGAAGCAAAATGATTTAATCTTTCTAAATCCGGTTCATAATTTTTTACAAACCAGGTAAAACGACTGTTATTTGCAGCATCTGTATTGCCAGTAGAAATAAAATATCTATAAACTCTGCTTGTGGCATTAAACCTGGAATTAAAATCCATAGGAACTTCTTTAGAAGCCATTATTCTTATATCCTGTGGCAAAAATGCATTAAGTGCCTTTACATAATTTTGTGCAGGAATTGATTCAATTGGAGAAATAAAATTTGCAGCCTGGCCTACAGCATGTACACCACTGTCAGTACGACCAGAACCGTAAAGAATAATTTTTTGTTTGTGAAGTTTTTCTAATGCTTTTTCAATTTCGCCCTGAACAGTTCTTTCAGCTTGTTTCCCGTCTTTATCATCCTGACGCTGCCAGCCGCAAAAATCTGTACCATCATAAGAAACTGTAAGTAAAATATTTCTAGATGTCATCATCATTTAATTCTGCTACAAGTTTGTCATAAAGGTCGCGGGCATTTTCCAGCAATGGACCTGGTTTATTTTTAGAACTTTTACCTAAACCAAAAATGCGGGCAATTGCAGTTTTAGATTCGTTCAGTTTTTTAAGCCTAAGCTGAATATCATCTTTCTGGCCATATTTATATTCCAATAAACCACATAAATAAATTACACCATCCCATCCATAGTTTTTATCCATGTCCGGGCCCATGTTAGCTAAAGTTGAACTTTTTTCAGTTCTGGCGGCTTCATTTACAACTGCCTGCTGATAGAAGAACAAAGCTTTTCTGTAGAAAACCTGTGCAATATAATCATAATTGTGTTCACTGCAACACTGATGTATTTCATTACAAAGCCATGCCAAACGAAGTGCAATAATTCCTTTTTTTAATGTAGGAATCATATCTTCATCTGCATCATCATAAGTCATAAGCGCCAGATAATACATTGCGGCACCATTGAACAAGTCTCTTTCGTGTTTTAATTCAAAATGAGGGAAAATTGTGTGGCAGGCCTTCTTTCTTTTTTCTGCATGATCGTACATTCTGTCTGCAACTTCTGCTTTTTTAATGTTTCCAAAGTCACTCCAGAAAAAAGCTGCATAACAACTTGGGCAGGCACCAATTTCATAAATTAAAGGATGAACTTTACCATACTTGGCAGAAGGAATATAATCGCGATGCAATTCATCTGAAAGATTACCTGCATTCATACGACCATTACCACTACGCATAATTTCTTTTTCAAAAGGTTTTTTGCAAACTGGACAAGTACATTTATCTTTTGACCAGTAGGAAAGAGATGCTTTTTTTTCTGAATCTGCCTTTTTAGTAGCTGCCATTTATTACCTCAAATCTATTGTAATACATTTATTCTTCTATTACCACAAAAGCCTGTGCATAATCTTGTTCGTGACTTAAAGATATATGTATTTTCGGATGTTTTACCATTTTTAATAATTGAACTTGAGCAGTTTGCGTTACTGTAAGTTCTGGTTTTCCAAGCTGATTATTTACAACGCAAATATGTTTAAGTTCCATGTCTCGTAACCCTGTGCCTAATGCTTTTGCAAAAGCTTCTTTAGCAGCAAATCTTGAAGCATAATATTCACAGGCTTTTTCTTTAGAAGAAAAACTTTTTATTTCTTTTTCATTAAAGAAACGATTCAAAAATTTTATATCTTCAATTTTATCTTTAAACCGAGAAATCTGACATAAATCTGTACCAATTCCGTAAATCATGACAACTATTCTCCAGACTCTGCTTGTACAGGATTACTGTCATTTTCAGTTACTGTAATTGGAGTTTCAGGAACTTTTTCCACAGTTACAGTTACAGATTCCACTCCTTTTTCTTTTACAGTAAAGTAACTTGGAATTGTAAACTGAACAGGAACTTCATAAGTACCTTCTTCAGTAATATTGCTTAAATCAAGATAAACGGCGGAAGTTAATAATTCATATGTTTCCAAAGAATTAATTGAACCATTAAGAGTAAAGGTAATTCCAGGGTAATCTCCTATTAATATTAAAGAACTTTTTAAGCCTCTAAAGTTTAATGGAATATTTTCAAAGGTTCTGTCCATTTTACTTGTAGTCATGGTAATTTTTACTGTAAGAGGTCCTTTTTCACTTACCTGAAGTACTGAATTTGGATTTTTATATTTTGTTTCTATAGTAAAATCATTTTTTACATTAGTTAAATCAATTTTTTCAGTTTTAATTGATTTTGTATTTTTTAAAATTGATTCAGGACCCACAACTTCTACATATTCCGGCTCAATGCTAAATTCCGCAACTTCATAACCGTGGGCTGGTTCACCTACAAAACTTGGCTCCAGCTTAATATAAGAAACATCTTTTTTTTCAACTTTAAGTTTTATAGACTTAGGTTTCTGTTTAATTTCAAACACATCTTTATCAGAAAAATCTTTATTAACAGCCAGATAAATTGGAAACTGATATTCACCAGATTCTGAAATGTTATTAAGGTTTACAGAAGCTGTAAAATCATTTTCGTGAATAGACGCAATAGTTTCTGCATCTGAACGAACTCTAACCTGAACTTTATAAGAGGCAGGAGCAATATCTACTACAGCACCTTCTTCAATAACATTAAGAGGAATAGAAAAGTTTTTTGTATCAAATTCCATGGAACTGTGGATAATATAAACAACAATTGCAAGACCAAGACACAAAAGTTTATATGGCCATTTATTCAGAAGTTTGTTAGTTAACTGCTTTAGATTCATCAATTGTATCCTCCGCATTTTTTGATTCAGATGTAATATCAAGAAGATTTTCCAGAATCTTTCTAACTTCTTCTACAGAAAGGTCGTAATTAAGTTTTGATTCATAAGACAAACTTAATGCTCCTGTTTCTTCTGAAACAATAAGAACAACAGCATCAGAAGCTTCTGACAAACCAAGGGCCGCTCTATGACGAGTACCAAAAGTTTTTTTAATATTGTAGTTATCACTTAAAGGTAAAAAACAACCTGCTGCTAAAACTTTATTTCCCTGAATAAAACAGGCGCCGTCATGTAAAGGTGTATCATGTCCAAAAATTGTAACAAGCAAACTGGAAGACAAATCTGCATTAAGTCTTGTTCCACTTTGCATAATATTATCAAGTTTTGTGTGACGAAGGAAAACTACCAGCATACCTCTTTTCTGGTTGGAAAGCATTTCTGCAGCTGTAAGAACAGAGTCAATATATGTATCTTTAGAACGTGCACCAAAAGCAAACCACTGATTCTGACCCAAACGAAGGAACAGTTTTCGTACTTCCGGCTGGAAAATTACAGCAAATGCAATAATAAGCATTGGTGCTACAATGTTCATAATCCAAATAATGGTTTTTAATTTTAAGAAGATAGCAATACCATAAGCGGCTAAAACAATAACAACAGATTTTAAAATCTGAATACTGTTGGTTTTAGACATAAAGTCATAGGCTTTATAAAACAAGAATGCAAGAATTATGATATCTAAAACTGGTACAATTTTTTCATATACCAGTTGTAAATTAGTTAAAATATCCATTTGTTCTATTATAGCACATTAAAACAGATATTTCATCACTTTTAGAGAATCTACGGTTTCTTTTACATCATGAACTCTGACAATTCGCGCACCTTTAATTACGCTTATAAGATCTGCACAAATTGTTCCAGTTAAGCGTTCTTCTATAGGCCTTCCTGTAATTTCACCAATAACTCTTTTTCGTGATAAAGCCATAAGAACAGGGAACTGCCCCTTTCCCAAAAGATCTGTATTTTTAATTAGTGCCATATTTTCTTCAGAAGATTTTCCAAAACCTATTCCAGGGTCAAGAATGATGTTTTCTTTGCATACCCCTGCTTCTATAAGCTTATGGCACTTGCTTTCAAAAAAATCATTCACCTGGGCCACAATTTTTTCTTGTCCATAAACATTATCTTCAGAAAGTCCCCAGCCATGCATTAAAATAACAGGTGCCTGAGTTTCAGCTAAAAGGGGAATCATATTTTCATCGCATTCAAAAGCAGCAACATCATTAATAATATCTGCGCCGGCTTTTAGGGCTTGTTTCGCAACAGCACTTTTTCTTGTATCAACAGAAATAATAACCTGAGATTTTTTTCTAATTTCTTCTATTACTGGAATTACTCTGTTCAATTCTTCTTCTTCGCTGATTGGTGTAAAACCTGGACGTGTAGATTCGCCGCCAATATCAAGAATGTCTGCGCCTTGTTCTATAAGACTGAATGCCCGGTCATAACCACCACGACTGCCTTGGAAAAAGGAATCTGGAGTTACATTAACAATTCCCATTACAAAAGCAGGAAGCTGTGTATGATAAGTTTTATTTTTAAGTTTAAGCTCTGTCATTAAATAACTCCTCAGCAGCATTTTCTATCTGATTTGAAGAAAGTCCTGCATTTTGTAAAATCTGGCTTCTTGTTCCCTGATTATAATATTTTTCTTCAAAAGCAAGGATTTTTACTGCATCAAAATTATTTTTATATAAAAGCGAAGAAAGATATTCTGAAACACCGCCTGTAACACAACCGTCTTCTACAAAAACAATTCCTTTGTATTTTGTGCTAAGCTGCAGGAAATATTCTTCATCTAAAGGTTTTATAAATCGTAAAATATAAATATCTGTTTCAATCTTATTTTTAAGATTTGAGGCAGCCTCTTTTACTTCTGAATACATTCCACCTGTACAAACAAAAAGAATGGTTTCTTTTTCAGATTTTTGAGTATTTTTTATTAAAATCCCCTTTCCTTCTGCAACCGGAGTTTTAAATTCTGGAATCTCTATAGGACAAGTTAATTTTGGATACCTGATTACAACAGCATGATTTTGTTTTGCAGCCCAATCAAAACATAATTCCATATCATCAGCACTTGCAGGACTCATAATAGAAATTTCTGGAATAGGACGGAATAAGGAAATATCGAATATTCCCTGATGCGTAATTCCATCTTCTGGAACAGCCCCTGAACGATCCAGCATAAAAATACCTTTTACTTTTTGTAAAGAAACATCATGAATCATTTGATCTACTGAACGCTGAATAAAAGTTGAGTAAATACAAGTAACAGGAAGCATACCACCTTTTGCAAGACCACCGGCAAAGGTTACTGCGTGTTCTTCTGCAATGCCTACATCAAAAAAGCGTTCCGGATATTTTTGAGAAAAAGCTGTAAGTCCTGTTCCTTTTGCCATTGCTGCAGTAATACAAGCTATGGAAGGATTTTCTGCCCCTTTACGAACAATCATATCACTAAAGGCTTGTGTAAAACTAATTCCTTCTGATTTTTCTACTGAACCGTCTGAAATATTAAATGGACCAATTCCATGGAAAATTTCTGGATTTTCTTCTGCAGGAGTATATCCTTTTCCTTTTTTTGTAACTACATGAATTACAATTGGACGCCTTAAATGTTTTGCTTTTTGTAAAACTTTTTCCAGTTCTTTTTCATTGTGTCCATCTAAAGGACCGGCATATTCAAAACCTAAATCTGTAAATAAATTATTTGTGAAAAACATGCCTTTTACAGAACGTTTTAATCTGAAAATAATTTTTTTTAGCAAAGGTCCTAAACCAGGAATTTTTCCAACACCACGATTAAAATGATCTCTAAAAGACTGATAGTTTGAACTTACAGTAAGCCGGCTTAAATAACGGGATAAAGCACCTGTATTATGGTCTATGGACATCTGATTATCATTAAGAATTACAATCAGATTTTTAGCCAGTTGACCAGTATGAGATAAAGCTTCAAAAGCCATGCCGCCAGTTAATGCACCGTCTCCAATTACGGCAATAACTTTATTATTTTTATTTTCAAGATTCCAGGCAGTTAATAAACCTAGTGCTGAAGAAATAGATGTAGAAGCATGACCGGCACAAAAATAATCAGCTTCGCTTTCCTGAGAATTGGTAAATCCGGAAAGACCGTCTTGTTTTCTTAGTGTAGAAAATTTTTCATAACGGCCTGTAAGCAGTTTATGTGCATAACACTGATGACTTACATCAAATACTATGGCGTCATTTGGAACATCAAAAACCCGGTGAAGAGCCAAAGTTAATTCCACTATTCCCAGGTTACTTGCCAGATGACCACCATTTTTTCCAACAACAGAAATTATTGTCTGACGAATTTCATCTGCTAATTCCGATACTTGTTTTTGAGTCAGATTTTTTATATATTCAGGGCTTTTAATCTCTTCCAGCATGATTAATAAGTTACATCACAATTGTGGCAATTTGATGTCTTTCCTAATTTTTTATAAAGAAATATGCATGGTTGTAAAAAAAAGACCGCGTAAAATACGCGGTCTTATGTGAACACAAGCATTCGACCTAAAAACTACTTGCTCTTATGTCGATTACGTCTAAGCATCTTCTTTCGCTTATGTGTCGCCATCTTCTGGCGCTTTCTTTTCTTACCACAAGGCACGATGGCACTCCTACTTTATAAAGTTGTGTTATATTATTACAGAATTATGAACTTTCGTCAATAATTCAAATACTTTTTCTACGCAATCCTTATTATCTGCATCATAATCAATTACAACACTTCCAGGAATATCTCTTATGTATGTGTATTGCTTTTTAGCATATTTACAGCTGTGATGTTTAATGGCTTCTTTAATTTCTTCCACATCATCACTTTCGAACCATTCGCTGTATCCTATTGCTTTAAGTCCAGGACAATCTTTTGTGTATCCCTGAGCAATAAGGGACTTTACTTCTTTTTCCAAGCCCTGTTCAAACATAATATCAACCCGCTGGCGAATTCTTTCATAAAGTTTTTCTCTTGGTGGCTGCAAAACAATAAACACAAAATTATATTTTTCTCGTAAACCAGGTTTTAATAAAAATTCACTGCGAGTTTTGCCAGTAAGATAATATACTTCCAGGGCACGGCATATTCTATAAGCATCATTTACATGAATCTTTTGAGCACTTACTGGATCTATTTTTTTAAGTTCCTCATATAAAGCTTCATTACCTTCTGTAATAATTCTTTCTTTAAGTTTATTCCTTAATTCTTCATCACTTTCAGGAGTTTTAGGAACTCCGTATAAAAAATTTCTGATATAAAAACCTGTTCCACCGCAAACTACAGGAACATTACCAGAAGCAATAATACGGTCACAAGCTTCATCTGCTAAATCAACAAAATCTGAAACATTAAACTGTTTGTCTGGAGTGAGAATATCTATAAGATGATGTGGAACTTCTTTCTGCAGCTGGACTTCGGGTTTTGCAGTTCCTATATCCATGTTCTTATACACAGCCTGGGAATCTGCACTAATCACTTCGCCTTTAAAAATAAAATGACTGCCCATAGGAGAAAATAATTCTCTAGTTAAGGCAGTCTTTCCCGAAGCAGTAGGTGCAAAAATAACAATTACTGTATTTTTCAATTACTGTTTTTCTTCGATACGGTAGTTTACAGTTTTATTAAAAAGCTGTCTTGCTGCAACACATACAGTTTTACCATAGTTTGCATCAATTTCAGGATCTTTAATTTTAGCCATCTGATATGCACGACGACTAGCTGCAACTGTTACTTCATAAATATTATCATTAAACTGAACTAATTGTTCCAAAGGGAAAATCATATTATACCTCGAATACTTAATTATAAATGTATATACAGTCTATGTCAATGTATACAATATATATGTAAATATTCAGTAAAAATTCTACATATATACGGAAAATTTTGTATTCAATTTTTAAAGAAAACCTTTTATAGTTTAATTATAAGGAAAAAAATATGACAAATGCAGAATTAATTAAAAGCGGTAACGCTGTATTAGGTATTGAATTTGGATCAACACGTATTAAAGCTGTGTTAATTAATGAAAAATATGAACCAATTGCAGGTGGTTCTTATACTTGGGAAAACTCCCTTGATAACGGTATCTGGACTTACCCACTTTCACAGATTCATGAAGGTCTTCAGACTTGTTATG
>JAKSTH010000047.1 GCA_024402655.1 Treponema sp.
TTTATTTTACAATCTGTGCAGCTCTTTCTAATGCTGCTGTAATGTTGTCGTAAATATTTTCACGACCAAGAACGTCGGCCATGCCTGTCTTTTCAAGAAGCATATATGGCTGAGTGTGAATACCCGAAATTACAATTGTAATTCCTTTTCTGTCGCAGGCTGCTTTACACTGTTCAAGGGCTTTTATACCACCTGCATCAAGATAGATTGTGTTTCTCATACGAAGCACAAGAACTTTACATTCGGCCTGAGCTCGTTCTGTTGCAAGTTCGAATTTTCTTACTGTACCAAAGAATAAAGGTCCTTCAATTTCGTAAATAAATGTGTTTGCTGGAATTGAAAGATTTTCTTCTGGCATATCTGTTTTAATGCCGCCAGTAAGTGTTTCACGTCTATTCTGAACTTCACTTAAATCAATCATCTTCTTGATGAAGAAGAATGCTGCAAATCCAAGACCGACTTCTATAGCAACTGTAAGATCAACAAATACTGTAATTAAGAAAGTAACAAGGAATACAAAAATATCTGATTTCTGTCCTTTAAGTAAAGCTTTTATTGCTGGGAAACCTGCCATGTTCCATGCAACATTAATGAGAATTGCTGCAAGAGCTGGCATAGGAATGTAAGCGGCGTATTTTCCAAAGAATAACAAGATTAAAAGCAATGTTACTGCATGAATAATACCTGCAATTGGTGTGCGTCCACCATTTTTAATATTTGTGGCTGTTCTGGCAATTGCACCTGTAGCAGGAATACCACCAAAAATTGGTGAAGCAATATTTGCAACACCCTGTGCAACAAGTTCCATATTAGAGTCGTGTTTTGAACCAATCATACCGTCGGCAACAACTGCAGAAAGAAGTGATTCAATGGCTGCAAGTACGGCAATAGAAATTGCAGTAGGGAACAGGTTAGTAATAGTTTTGATACTAAAATCTGGCAGGGTAGGTTTTAATTCTGAAATTGAAGGAATTGCAAAGTGGGCAGAACCATCTGCAAAAGTACCAATTGTATCACAGTGAAGGTCGCAGAAGTTACCAAGTAAAACAGAAGCAACTGTAGCAACAATAATTACAATAATACTTCCAGGAATCTTTTTTATAAATTTAGACCAGATAAAAATGAAGGCAAGACAAATTGCTGCCATTGCAAAAGAATACCAGTTTACTGTTGCTGCAGATTTTACAAATGCAATCATTTTTGGAAGGAAGTCACCAGGGAGCTTAGAATATTCTTCTCCAAGAATCATCATTGGAGTTGAAAAATCTGGATGGAGTCCAAAGAAATCTCCTAACTGGCCAGAAGCAATTGTTACTGCAATACCGGCAGTGAATCCTGTAACAATGGTATATGGAATAAATTTTACAAGACCGCCCATTTTAAATGCGCCAAGTAAAATCAAAATAATACCAGCCATAACAGTTGCTGTAGCAAGACCACTTAAGCCAAACTGTGCAACAACTCCATAAACAATTACTGCAAAAGCACCTGTTGGACCACCAATCTGAACACGGCTGCCACCAAATGCAGAAATACAAAAACCTGCAATAATAGCTGTAAAAATACCGGCAGCAGGACCTACACCGGAAGCAATAGCAAAAGCGATAGCCAGTGGAAGGGCAACAATACCTACAATAACACCGGCAATTAAATCGCTGACGAAGGTTTTTCCATTATAACCTTTAAGTGAATTAATCAATTCTGGTTTCATAATGATGTAGATTATAATGAGGTGTAAATAAATTTACAATTAGAGGGGATTTACAGAGATTTTTTGTATTCCTGAATCAGTTTTTTATAATCGAACTGGTTGTTTGTGTTCAGTGTCATATCGCATTTTTTTACGCAATTCTGAACTTTTTGCAAAGCATCTTTTACACAAACATATTCAATACCAGGAACTTTCATACTTGTTTCACATAAAGACCAGGTTTTTACTTCTGGACAACCTGCAATTCTGCTTTCGAACCACCATGCAAACATCTTCATTCTGGCATCGGTTAAAACTTGTTTTCCTTCGTATGAAATTCCATATTCGGGATTTGCACTAAACATGGAAGAAACGCTGAGTTTATCCAGATTTTTTATGCGGTTTGCAATGCTGTGAAAAGTTTGTTCAGCGCTACTTCCTTTTATGTGAGTTTGTTTTTCAGGATATGACAGATCAAGTCCTGCAATATAAATATTTTTTGCACCAAGATAATAACAAAGATTCCAGGCTGAACTTGCAACTGAGCCACCTGCACCTAAATCCCCAAAAACGGCAGTCTTTTTTTCAAAGAATTGTGAAACTGTGAACATGTCTGTACAAAGTAATTTTGCCTTGCAGTTAAATCTGAATACGGCGGGGTGAACACTTAAGGGTGCAACAAGTACACTTTCCGGGGCAGTTAAAGCTGCAATGTGTCTGTAAGCCCAGTATTGTGGATCTGTAAGAACAATAAAATCTGGCTGCACTCCTTGTTTAAGTAAGGCCCACAAAGCAGTTTCTACGCAAACCACAACCATTTTTTCTTTTAATTCTTTTACATAGGGTAAAATGTTTTGTAAAGACGGTCCCGCTGCAACAAGTAAAAAATCCTTTGAAAAATTGTCTGGAATCAGCTGATTAATTTTTCCAGCCTTTTCTATGAACTCTAAATTCTGATGGGAATTTCTTGTCCATAATTTTGCAAATTTATTATAGGTTGCTTTATTTATCTGATTCTTTGTTTTATTTCGTTCTATAAGTCTTATTACATCATCAAAATATGGCTGATTATGAGCAGTAAAAGAGGGCAGTGTAAAAATATGAGAATCTGAAAGTCCTTCATTTCCAAGATTAATGTGTTCTGTAGTTTCAATTAACTGAGTAAGATTTTCTACTGGACAGCCAATTGCAAATACAAGCTGTTCAATCTTAAAAACTTCTGTCCAGTCTAAAAGACAAAGAGCTGCAAAAAAATAGCCGGGATCATTTTCTATAATAACAAGCTTCTTATATAAAGGATTTTCCCCATTAATCAAACTTGCGGCTTTTATAACATGATAGCCCAATCCTATTCCAAGAAATATGAGCTGTGATTTTTCTGTCTGATTTTTAAATGCAGATTCTGCTTCTCGTGAAGGATTATAACCTGAATGAAGCTGTAACTGTCCTTGACCTGTTTTTTGAACTCCGGTTATTTCACCATTTTTTGCCTGAGACAGTTCCCAAAAAGAAAAATATTTGTTGAATTCTTCTATATTATTCAAATTGGTATTACTTATATCATTAATAATACCTTCGTACATTTGTGCTAAAGGAGGAAATCTCTTTTTGAATAAGGTTATATTTTTATTCCAGATAGAGTTCAATTACTGTACCTTTTGAAATTGGAGTTCCTGCTTGTGGACTCTGGCTTGTAACCCATCCGCTGCCATTTATGTTGATTTTGATTTCTGGAATATTCATTAAAGGAAGCAATTCTTTTTTAGAAAGTCCTGTTAAATCTGGCATGATAGTACCAAGTTTAATTTCTGTACCTGTTGGAATATTGATAATACCATTATGTTCAACTGAAGCGGCTTTTCCTCGACTCATACCCATGTGATCAATAATTACATCTGCAGCTTTACCAATAACTGGTGCAACAATACGACCTGCATAAGTTTCGCCCTGAGCTTTTTCTACTACTATGTAAAGAATAATCTGAGGATCATCTACAGGGAAAATGGAAATACAGTTAGAAAGGAAGTCTGTTTCACTGTAACCACCGTTTATTTTATCTGCCATTTGGGCTGTACCGGTTTTTACACCAATAGAAACATCGCCAATATTTGCTCGTGAACCAGTACCTGTTGTGGCAGTAGTTTCCATACAGCTTAAAATATAATCTGCTGTAGCTTTACTGAATACCCGTTCCTGTTCTTCTGGAACATGTTCATAAAGTGTTTTTCCTTCTCTGTCTGTGATTTTTGAAATAACACGAAGTTTTACTGGAACACCGCCATTTGCAAATGCAGTTGCTGCCTGAACCATCTGCAGGGCTGAAACACTGATTTCCTGTCCAATGGCAATTGTTGGTTTTGAACGGGCAGACCAGGTTTTATTGTCAGGATTTTTTACAAAACCTGTAGTTTCACCTGAAAGTTCAATACCGGTTTTTTCACCAAAGCCCAGTTGTCTTATGCGGTTTATAAACTGGTCTTCGCTGATTCTGTCACTAATTTGACCTAAAACATCGTTGCAGGAATATTTTAAAGCTTCTCTTGGAGTAAGCCAGCCGTGATGGTCAAGACATTTAATTTTTACTGTTTCACCACTACTTAATCTGCGTTCATAAACACCATCACAAAGGAAGCTGTCATTTGCTGAAATGCCGTGTTCGTCAGTAACAATACCTACTGTAAAAATCTTAAATACAGAACCTGGTTCATATGCATTTGTTGCAGGTCTGTTTAATCTGGCTTCTGCAGTTGCCATGCCATAATCATTTAAGTCTGCAGAAGGAAGGCTGATGTATGAAAGAATTTCTCCTGTTCTACAATCTGCTGCAATCATCATCATACTTTCGGCTTGAGTATCTTCCATTGCGGCATATGCAATCTGTTCCAGCTTATACTGAAGGGTAGTGTCAATTGTTAAATAAATATTTTTACCTTGTTCTGGAGTTTCTAAAGAAGGGTCAATTGTAGGAGAAAGAATCTGCTGCTGAGAAAATTCTATACCAGCAAGACCGTAACCTTCATCTCCCATATAGCCAATAAGCTGGGAAGCCATGGAATTGTTAGGATATATGCGGCCTGGAAGTTTTTCGTAATTTATATTTGTGTAACCCCAGTCTGTTGCTACAGAACGAATGTCATCATATTCGCTCATGGTAGCTTTCTTTTTTAAAATTACATATTCACGCTTTTTATCGATTTTTTCGTATAGAACATCAACTGTAGTGTCCAGTACATTTGCCATGTTTATAGCAAATTGCTGTTTGTCTTTAATATCTTTTGTGTTTACACCAATTCTGTAGAAAATAGTCTGAACTGCCAAAGGAACTCCCTGACGGTCTACAATAGAACCTCTTTCTACAGATTCAGTTTTCTTGGCTTTTGCAGTCATAGGAAGAACTGCCAGTTTAAAATATGAAATGAGTGTATAAATGATTAATAAGCCTGCAGCAAAAAAATATACAAAGATTCGTTTTCTTTTGAAAAAGTCGTTCATCCCTATTTACCAACAACACGGCCTGTAATATTTTTTACAGAAACAAAGCCGTAATCTCTGGAGTCTATGGAATTCCGGTCATTATCGCCAACTACAAAAATAAAACCCTGGGGTACTGTTTTACAATTTTCCAGCTGTTTTTTCTGTTCTCGGCTAAGGGGAATCTGTCTTTCTCCAGTCTGTATGTAATAAGAATTATACTCCTGATTATACAAAATTTCTAGACTTTCCCCTTGGGTTAATACACAGCGTTTTACTACTATTTTGTTGTTGTGAAGGAAGATAACTACATCATCTTTTTTTGGTGAAGACCATTGCAGCAGGTACTTGTCTTTCATTGGTTTTACAAGGCCGTATGCCATTTTGTTTATTACAATAAGATGCTTTTCCTGAATGGAAGGGGACATGGACTGGCCGGAAATAGTAAGAAAATCCAGCACAAAAAGCTTGCAAAATACTGCAATAATAATGCCCGCTGCAATAATGAGTAGATAAGTAACTTTGCTGTTTTTTTTATTTTCACTCATAAGAAAAAATCTTCTTTTAATGAATTATTATAGTAAACTCCCTTTTCCTTTCTGTCGATAGAAAAAATATGGAAATAATTAACTTTGTAGGTCAAAACACATTAGAAAAAAAATCATCAGGTTTCTTTAAGAAAACCAGCGGTTCGTTCAATATCTCATTTAACGAAAGAAAAAATGCTAAAAAGAACGAAGTAGAGTACTCTTTCGATGTACCTTCTGCCGAAAGCTATTTTACTGCCGGTAAAGTGCGCCAGTCAGTTTCTGTAAAATCAATTTTATCTGCAATTGGACACGGCTGTTCTTCTGCAGGCTCTTTTACAGTAAAACACATTAAAGGCGTATTGATTACACTTGCATTGCTTGCTGCAGCCGGAACTGGTGCTTTTTTTGCATTAAGAACAATAAATTATTCTATTAATCACACTGGCCCTGTAACTTTCGATGCTGAAAACAAAGCTGATATTGAAGCTCTTGATTTAAGCATGGTTGCTTTTGCTTTGAATAATTCAACAATTGGTGGAAACACAGTTGATGATGAATTATCAGAACTTGTAGCACTTTTTGACCAGCCAGTAACATTCCAGAACTACAAAGTTGTTGCAGGCGATACAATCAGTGGTATTGCTAAAAAATTTGGTCTTTCAAATATTTCTACACTTATTTCCATTAATAAAATTGAAAATGTTCGTTTCCTTGCAGCTGGACAGAAACTTAAGATTCCTTCAAGAGACGGTATTATGTATACTGTAGTAGCAGGAGACACTTTACAGTCAATTGTTGAAAAACACAGCATCAGAATGGAAACTTTACTTGATGTAAACGAACTTTCTTCTGAAGTCCTTTCAATTGGTCAGGAATTATTCCTTCCTGGTGTTGGACTTGATCAGACAACTCTTAGAAATGCTATGGGTGAATTGTTTAAACTTCCAATTCATGCTTCATTCCGCTGGACTTCAGATTACGGTAACCGCATTGACCCAATTAAAGGCGTTCAGTCATTCCATACAGGTACAGATATGGCTTGTCCTACAGGAACTCCAATTTATGCTTCAATGAGTGGAACTGTAGTTTATACAGGTATTTCTAATGTATTTGGAAAATATGTAATCATTGATCATGGTAATGGTTATAAAACTTTGTATGCACATATGTCAAAAATTATTGCTACAAAAGGCCAGTTCGTTGGTCAGAATACAAAAATTGGTCTTGTTGGATCTACAGGTTATTCTACTGGTCCACATCTTCACTTTACTGTTTACAAAAATGGTAATCTTGTGAACCCAATGTCTGTATTAAATAAATCAAAGTAGTTTATAATTGAGGTATAATGATGAATACAATGGCAGTTTGTAAGGGCTGTGGCCGCACAATAGATGGCAATTTTTCTTATTGTCCATGGTGCGGTCGGGCAAAACATTCATCAGAAGAAGAAAATCTGGATGTTTTGTTCAATCGTTTTGCGGAAAAACAAAGAAATAACCGCAGACAGCAATTGTATGAAATGGAAAAGGAATTGGACACTCTTGAAAAAGAGCTTTCAATTCTGGTGCTTAGTGCGGAGATGCATAAATGAAAAAGATACTTGTTTTTTTAATAGCCTTAATTTCGGTTTCCCCTTTATTTGCAAAAATTACTTTCGGACCTTCGGATTTAAATAAAAACGACGAGGTCCTTTTTACGTTAAAACAGGAAATGGCAGGTATTCGTACTTACAATTCTTTGTTTTATTCTAAAATCGTAAACGGCGAATCTTCTGGAAACCCTGCGCTTTTAACATGCTATCCTGAACAGCTTGAACTTTTGAATAATAAAAATGTGCTTCAAATTCGTAACCGCTACGGAGAAGGGCAGTATGATATTAAACAGGATACTTTCCGCTGGGTAAAAACTGCAGATAAAATTCCTGAAACATCACTTCCATTAAATCCTTATTCTGTAAGTCCAGATGGAAAATATCTTTGTAGAATTGAAAAAGAATCTTTAAGCTCGGGTACCCTGTATCTTGTAGAAGTAGAAACAAATAAAAAATATGTTCTTGCATCTGGTGTCCGCCAGAATTACGATTCTATTCCTGTAAAATGGTGTGCAGACAGTTCCATTCTTTTGTACGAAAAAGACAGCTTTGTGTATTTTTGTAAACCAGAAGCAATTACCCGCAATGTAGAAATGGACGAAAAATATAGAAAAATTGGTCGTGGTTCCATAAACAGCGTAAACTGGGCTACAGAAAAACAATTGATTTATATTGATGATTATCTTGTGTATCAGATTAATGCAAAAGAATTATACACAATCGGTTTGTATTCTGGCATTATTGGTCAGGGAAAAGCTATAGGACGACTTCCTTCTCAATTCAATGCTTTTACAGATAAATTCAGTGTAAACAGCACAGTTTCTTCTATTATTTTAATTCAAAATGACCGTCTTTTTTCATACATGAGATTTCAGTCTAAATCCTGCGATTATCTTGATGTAATTTATTCAAAACCTTATATAGATTCAACTGCATCTTTAATCAGCAGTTATGTTTTCTGGGATAAAAACAGCGAGCCTTATTTATGGTTCGAAAAATTGCCATTTAACGGCAGCAAGGAAAAAGGTGTAGTTTATAGACTTTCTTCAAAGGCAACTACAGTTCTTGAAATTGCAGATTCTGGAAAACCAATTCTTTCGCCAGACGGTTCAAAAGCTGCATTCTATTCAGCTTCATCTATTTATGTATACGACACAACCAGCTGGCAGCGCCTTGCAGAACTTTCAGGTGAAAAAGTTGTTTCTGCAGTATGGTCATCTAATTCCACAATTTTTGTAGGCGGCGAAAAAACTATAAAAAAATGGGATTTGCTTTCAAATAAAGCTCAGGTAGTAATGCTTTCTTCTGCAGAATACGGTTTTTGGGATAAAGCAAATAATTCAATTATGGCAGACACAGGTTCAAAATCTTATTACAAATACAATAAAGAATTTGGAACCTGGAAAAATGATAAAGCACCAGCAGAAGATGTAATATTTACAACATCTAACGGCCGCTACAGAGTTTTCAAAGGTACTACAGCAAACAAACAGTTTGAAAATGCTTTATATATCAGAACTTTAAGTAAAAAAGCTGTTACAAAGCCTATGTACAAGCAAAGTGTAACAAAAGGGGATGCTCCAAAAAAAGTTGCACTTGTAATAGATGCTTATGATAATGCAGACGGCTTAACACAGATAATTTATGTGCTTCAAAAGTATAATGTACCGGTAACATTCTTTATTAATGGAGAATTTATCCGCCGTTATCCAAATGAAACACGCCAGATTGTAAATAATGGTTATGAAACTGGTTCCATGTTCTTTACTACAACAGACCTTGTAAATAATGATTTTGTAGTTGATGAAGATTTTATTCGTCGTGGTCTTGCCCGTAATGAAGATGAATTTTTCCAGTGCACAGGCAAGGAGCTTTCTCTTTTCTGGCATGCACCATATTATTCCCAGAATCAGAGTATTGTCTCTTACGGAAATGCTGCTGGATATAATTATGTTAATTCGTCTATGAAAAATAACACAGATACACTACTATTGGAAAAAGACACAAAACCTGAAAAATTAATTCACACTTACTGCGAAACTTTAAAGAAAAACGGTGGTGGAATTGTTCCGGTAACTGCAGGTTTTTCACAGGGAAACAGAACTGATCCTTTGTACAATTATCTGGATCTTCTTATTTGTGCACTTGTAGACGGTGGATTTGAATTTGTTGGCATGAATGATTTATAATCAGAGAGGAGTTTTTATATGAAAAAGTTTTTAATTTTATTTGGTTTACTTACAGTTTTATCTACATCAGCTTTTGCAAAGACAATTAATGTAGATGAACTTAATTTCAATTTTATTGGTTCTTTTAATACATTGGAATCTAACACTTCTGTAAATAGTTTTGGTGGTCTTTTTGGATACAGACTCATGCTTACTGATTTATGGGGATTTAAAGTTGAAACTGCAATTATTTTCCCTTCAAGTTCATCTGAAGTTTCAAAACAGTTTTTCGTTTCAGATTCATCTTTAGGAATTTCCATTCTTCTTTATAATAAATCAAAAATTAAAGCTTTTATAACACCTGCCATTGGTTATTCGTATATGGCAGACAGTTTCTTTACAAAAGATACTTACGCAGAAATAGCGTATTTTTGGCTGGGGGCCGGACTTGATATGAACTATGATATGTTCGACGGTTTGTGTCTTCAGGCTGGCTGTAATGTGGAATATAAATTCTATCGCTTTGATAAAGATAGCAAGGGAACAAATCTTATAACAATTGTTCCTAAAGTTGGATTTGCTTTATATTTCTAAAACTTTTCTTAAATTACAATTCTCTCATAATTAAAACATTGTATACTTCAAAAAAAACTGTTAAAATTGTACATCTATTTTTTTGAGGTATATTATGTCTTTAGACAAAATGCGTAATATCGGTATCATGGCTCATATTGATGCCGGAAAAACAACAACTACAGAACGTATTCTTTATTACACAGGAAAAATCCATAAAATCGGTGAAATTGATGATGGCCAGGCAACTATGGACTGGATGGCTCAGGAACAGGAACGAGGTATTACAATCTGTTCTGCAGCTACAACAACAGACTGGAAAGGATATCAGATAAATATTATTGACACACCAGGACACGTAGATTTTACAGCAGAAGTAGAACGATCTCTTCGTGTACTTGATGGTGCTGTTGCTGTTATTTGTGCAGTAGATGGTGTTCAGCCACAGACAGAAACTGTTTGGAAACAGGCAGATGAATTTAATGTACCTCGTATTTGTTTTATGAACAAAATGGATCGTATTGGTGCAGACTTTTTTGGTTCTATGGCAGATGTTCAGGAAAAGTTTAGTATTGAACCATTAGCATTACAGATTCCAATTGGAGAAGGTCCAGATTTTGAAGGTGTAATCGACCTTTTAAAAATGAAAGAATTAAGATGGTCAGAAGAAGATGAAGGAGAGACAATTACAGAAAGCGATATTGATTCTTCTCGTCTTGATCAGGCTAATGAATGGCATGAAAAATTAGTAGAAACTGTTGCCGGAGCAGATGATGCTTTAATGGAAATCTATCTGGAAGGCGGCGACATTTCTGTAGAACAGCTTAAAAAAGCAATTAGAACAGCTACTATCAATA
Organism: Treponema sp.; assembly: GCA_024402655.1. GTDB lineage: Bacteria > Spirochaetota > Spirochaetia > Treponematales > Treponemataceae > Treponema_D. Next base: position 10,881 of record JAKSTH010000047.1, read on the forward strand.
GAACATTAATTCCATTTGTTATGGGAAGTGCTCGTCACAATCAGGGGGTTCAGCCTTTAATTGATGCTGTTGTAGATTATCTTCCTTGTCCAACAGATATTCCTGCTGCAAAAGGTACAAAAATCAAAAAAGATGAAGAAGAACAGATTTCGGTTCCATGCGATCCTTCTAAAATGCCTTTAGGCCTTGTATTCAAAATTCAGTATGACAGAGAAATGGGACCTTTGTGCTATGTTCGCATGTATTCAGGAAAAATTGCTGCTGGAACACAGATTTATAATATCAATAAAAAGAAACGTGAAAGAGTAAATAGAATTCTTCGTATGCATGCAGATAAGTCTGAACCAATCGACAGTTTACAGGCAGGTGATATTGCTGTATTTATTGGTCTTAAACTTGCACAGACAGGAGATACAATTGGTACAGAAGCATTCAATGTTTTACTTGAACAGCCAACTTTCCCTCAGCCTGTAATTTCTGTTTCTCTTGAACCAGAAAGCATGAGCGAAAAAGACAAGATGAATGAAACTCTTGCAATTCTTAGTCGCGAAGATCCAACTTTCACAAGTCATGAAGATGCAGAAACTGGACAGCTTATTATCAGTGGTATGGGTGAACTTCATCTTGATGTACTTGTTACTCGTATGAGAGATGATTTTGGTGTTAAATGCCAGGTTGGTGCTCCTCAGGTTACATATCGTGAATCTGTAAGTGGTTCTGCTACTGCTTCTGAAGATTACAGTCGTGTACTTGCTGGAAAAGAAAATACAGCCGGAATTACAATTTCTGTAGAAGCTCGTGAACAGGGCTCTGGAAATTCTTATGAAGTTACCTGTAAACATGCAAATGTTCCAGATGAAATTATGGAAGCTATGGCAAATGGCTTTAATTCTGCTTTGAATTCTGGAATCAAATATGGTTATCCATGTACAGATGTTGCAGTAAAAGTAACAGATATGGTTTATAATGAATTAACTTCTACAACTTTTGCTTTTGAAGCTTGTGCTGCAATGGTATTTGATAAAGCTTGTAATGCTGCAAATCCAGAAGTTCTTGAACCTGTTATGAATGTAGATATTTCTTGTCCTAAAGAATTTGTTGGACCAGCTTCAAGTCAGCTTAGCCAGCGTGGTGGAAACATTATGGGACAGGATTCAAAAACTACAGGAGAAATTATTCATGCACAGGCTCCTATGGCAAACATGTTCGGTTTTACAACAAATCTTCGTTCTGCTACACAGGGTCGTGCAAGTTTCAGTATGGAATTCAGTCATTTCCAGATTAAAGCTGGTGGATTAGGATATTAATTTATATAGATAAACAGGAGGCGTCCCGTGGGATTAGTCAAAGCTATTTCAGGTGCTGCAGGTGGAGTTCTTGCAGATCAGTGGAAAGAATTTTTTTATTGTGATTCTTTAGGTGCAGATGTTCTTTGTAAAAGAGGTCAGAAAAAGGTTTCCGGACGTTCTAGTAATACTAAAGGTGATGAAAATATAATTACAAACGGTTCAATTATTGCTGTTGCAGACGGTCAGTGTATGATGATTGTTGAACAGGGAAAAGTAGTTGAAGTTTGTGCTGAACCTGGTGAATTTACATGGGATTCATCAACAGAGCCTTCTTTGTTTACAGGAAGTTTTGGTCAGTCTTTATTAGACACATTCAAAAATATTGGTAAACGTTTTACTTTTGGTGGTGAAGCTCCAAAAGATCAGAGAGTTTACTATTTTAATACAAAGGAATTGATTGGTAACAAATATGGTACACCTTCTCCAGTTCCTTTCCGTGTAGTGGACCCAAGAGCCGGAATTGATATTGACATTTCAGTTCGTTGTTTTGGTGAATACAGCTACAAAATTGTAGACCCAATTGTTTTCTACACAAATGTTTGTAGTAATGTAGCAGACGAATATACAAGAGATAATATTGACAGTCAGCTCCGTTCTGAACTTCTTACAGCTTTGCAGCCTGCATTTGCAAGAATTTCAGAAATGGGAATCCGCTATTCTTCAGTTCCTGGACACACAACAGAATTATCTGATTTGTTAAAAACAGAACTTACAGCTAAATGGAAAGTAGCTCGTGGTTTGGAAATTCAGAATGTTGGCGTTTCATCTATCAAAGCTGATGAAGAAGATGAAAAAATGCTTAAGGAACTTCAGAAAAATGCTGCTTACACAGATCCTACAAGAGCTGCTGCTGCATTGGTTGGAGCTCAGGCAGATGCAATGAGAACTGCTGCCGGAAATACAAATGGTGCTGCCATGGCATTTATGGGAATGAATATGGCAAATCAGGCTGGTGGTATAAATGCAGGTCAGCTTTTCCAGATGGGACAGGCAAATCAGGCTCAGGCTGCTGCTCAGGCACCAGTTAATGCTGCTCCTGTAAATACAACTGCTCCAGTAACATGGAAATGTTCTTGTGGTGCAACTGTAACTGGAAAATTCTGTTCTGAATGTGGAAGTCCAAAACCTGCAGAAGAATGGAGATGTTCTTGTGGAACTGTAAATAAAGGTAAGTTCTGCAATGAATGCGGTGCTAAAAGACCAGAAGGAATTTAATTAAATGGCTGCTCAGGTAACAAACTATCAGTGTCCTGCTTGTACAGGGCCTCTTCATTTTTCCAGTACAACAAAAAGACTGGAATGTGACTATTGTGGAAGTTCATACGAAGTTTCTGAAATAGATTCAAAATTCAACGAAAAAGTTGAAAAAGCAAAAGAAGAATCGGAAAAGAAACAGAAGGACAATCAGGAAAAATGGGATGTTACCGGGCTTAGATCATATACCTGTTCATCTTGTGGCGCAGAAATCATTTGTGATGAAAACACTGTTGCCACAAGCTGCCCTTATTGTGCAAATCCTACTGTAATTCCGGGGCAATTTACCGGCGGAAGAATGCCAGATTTGGTTATTCCGTTTGCTGTAGACAAAAAAAAGGCCATGGAAGCTTTAAAAAATCATTACAACAAAAAAAAGCTTTTACCTTCAGTATTTTCAAAAGAAAATCATATAGAGGAAGTAAAAGGTATTTATGTACCTTTCTGGTTATATAATGGTGATGCAGATGTTCACATGACATTTACCGGAACTCATACATCTGTACAGAGAACTTCTAAAAAAGAAATTATTACTACTTCACACTTTAATATTAGTCGTGGAGGAAATGTTCCTTTTGAAAAAATTCCTGTAGATGCTTCTAAAAAGATGGATAACGATTTAATGGATTCTATTGAACCTTTTGATTATAAAGATTTAACAGAATTTACAACATCTTATCTTCCAGGATTCTTTGCTGAATCTTATGATGAAAATGAACAGGAATGTCAGCCTAGAGCGGATTTACGAATTGAAAATAGTGCCTGTGCTCAGATTGCTTCTACAGTTGTAGGTTATGAATCTGTTGTAACTACATCCAAAAAAGTAAAAATAAATCACAGAGATACAAAATATGTGCTTTTACCAGTATGGCTTCTTACTACAAAGTGGAAGGACCAGGTATTTAAGTTTGGTATGAATGGTCAGACAGGAAAACTTGTAGGAAATCTTCCTGTAGACTGGGGAAAATTCTGGAAGTATTTCTTTGGAATCACTTTTGGAGTTGGTGCAATTGTTTCGGTAATAGCTTATATAGTTATGATGATGATGTAGGATAGGAGAGAACAGTTATGAAAAACACAATAAAAAAACTTTTAGCTGCAGCTTTTATATTTTTCTTATTTTCTTCTGCTTTTGCTCAATCTGTTTCCAGACTCATAGATACTGTTAATCTTTTTACAGATGAAGAAAAAACTGAACTGATTTCTACTTGCCGTCAAATAGAAAATCAATATGAAATTGGTGTTTACCTTGTTGCAGTAGATGAACCTCTTACTACAAGCATAGAAAATTATGCAGAACAGATTTACATAATCAACAATTTTGGTTATGGAGAAAATAAAACTGGTATTATGCTGATTTTAGATTTTGATGATAGAGATTACGATATTTTATGTTATGGCAGCATGGCTCACACTGTTTTTACAGATAATGTAAAAAGCCGCATTGCAGATTCTTTCCTTTCGTATTTTAAAAACGGCAATTACTATGGTGGATATGCAGATTTTCTTGGTAGCGTAACAAATTATCTTTCTGCTTACAATAAAAAATTAGAAAGACAAGCCCAAAAACATGCCGGTGGAATTGATACAGAAACATTAGTTTATGCAATTCTTCTTGGTCTTGTTAGCGGTTTAATTATAGCTTTAATTTCCTGTCTTGTTATGAAAGCCCAGATGAAGTCTGTAAAAATTGCAAAACGAGCTGACAATTACATTTTAAGAAAACAGGTAAAAATAACAGAAAGTCATGACATGTTTACTCATAACACAACTGTTGTTCATGATATTCCACAGGCAAGCAGTAGTGGTGGAACTTCCGTTAATTCAGGTGGTTTCTCTCATTCCAGTGGAAAATTTTAGAAAAAAAATAAAAAATATTGTGATTATGATATTGACTAAATAATCTGTTTTAGTTAATATAATATCACATTCCGCGGGGGTGGTGGAATTGGTAGACACGCAAGCTTGAGGTGCTTGTGGCGTAAGTCGTGGCCGTTCAAGTCGGCTCCTCCGCA
>JAKSTH010000048.1 GCA_024402655.1 Treponema sp.
TAGTATCTCATGTAGATAATCCAATGCAGAAACGTACAATGCGCCGCGAAATCGCTCGCTTGAATACGTTCATTCAGCAGAAAGCTGAAGAAAATAAGTAGGAGCTGAACCGTGGAAGAGAAAACTGTTCAGACTGTAAAGACAGCAAAACGTTCATTTGTTGGTATCGTAAGCAGTGAAAAAATGGATAAAACTATTGTAGTAACTATCGAAACAAAAAAGATGGACCGTCTTTACAAGAAATATGTTACTAGAACAAAGAAGTGCATGGCTCATGATGAAAATAATGATGCTCATGTTGGTGACACAGTTCGTATTGTTGAATGCAGACCATTAAGCAAAAATAAATGCTGGCGTCTTGCTGAAATCATCGAACGTGCTAAATAAGCGAGGAGTTGAAGTAATATGATTCAGATGCAATCTTGTATGACAGTTGCTGATAACTCCGGAGCAAAAATCGCTCAGTGTATTAAAGTTATCGGTGGTTCACATCGCAGATACGCAGGTATCGGTGATATCGTAGTAGTAGCTATTAAGGATGCAATCCCAACTTCTACTATCAAAAAGGGTACTATCGAAAAGGCTGTAATTGTACGCCAAGCTAAGGAATATCGTCGTCCTGATGGAACTTATATTCGTTTTGATGATAACGCTTGTGTTATCGTTGACGATAGCAAGAATCCAAAAGGAAAACGTATTTTTGGACCTGTAGCACGTGAGCTTCGTGATATGGACTTTATGAAGATCATATCTTTGGCTCCGGAAGTTCTTTAAGGAGTAATGACATGTTAAAAAAATCAAAAATCCGCAAGAACGATACAGTACAGGTACTTGCTGGTAAAGATAAAGGAAAACGTGGAACAGTTGTTCGCGTTATCCTTAAGAAAGATGCAGTTATAGTATCTGGTGTAAACATTGTTAAAAAAGCAATGAAGAAGAAGAGTCAGCAGGACCAGGGCGGTATCGCTGAGGTTGAAGCTCCTCTTAATATTTCAAATGTAGCAATCGTATGTAAAAAATGCGGTCCTACAAAGATTGGTTATAAAATCGACGGCGACAAAAAAATTCGCGTATGCCGTAAATGTGGAGATATTCTGTAATGGCAAATTACGTACCTCGGCTTAAGAAAGTCTATAAAGACGAAATCGCACCAGCTCTTGTAAAAGAGTTCAACTACACAACTCCAATGCAGATTCCTGCAATTAAGAAGATTGTTGTAAGTATGGGTGTTGGTGAAGCTCTCACAAATAAGAAACTCCTTGATGCCGCAGTTGCTGACTTAACACAGATTACAGGTCAGAAGGCTGTTAAAACTAAGGCAAAGAAGAGTATTGCTAACTTCAAACTTCGTGAGGGTAATGAAGTGGGTGCAATGGTAACATTGCGCGGAGATATCATGTATGAATTCCTTGATCGTCTCATCAATGTTGCATTCCCACGTATTAAAGATTTCCGCGGAATCAAAGCAACTGGTTTTGATGGAAACGGAAATTTCTCTGTTGGTATTACTGAACAGTTGATTTTCCCAGAAATCGATTTTGATAAAGTTGTTAAAATCGCTGGTATGAATATCACATTCGTAACAAGTGCTAATACAGATGCTGAAGCAAAAGCACTTCTTACTAAGTTCAATATGCCATTCCGTAAGTAGGTGAAGTTTTATGGCAAAAAAATCAATGATTATTAAAGCAGCCCGTAAACAGAAATATTCCACTAGAGAATATAATCGTTGTCAGATTTGCGGACGTCCACGTGGATATTTGCGTAAGTTTAAGATGTGTCGTCTTTGCTTCCGTAAATTAGCAAGTGAAGGCCAGCTTCCTGGCGTAACAAAATCAAGTTGGTAGGAGATATAGAATGAGTGCATCAGATCCAGTAGCAGATATGCTCACAAAGGTTCGTAATGCGGCTATGGCCCGCCACGAGAAAGTAGATGTTCCTTCTTCAAAACTTAAGTTGGAAATCGTAAAGATTATGAAAACTGAAGGATACATCAAGAACTTCAAAAAGGTTCAGGAAGATGGAAAGAACACACTTCGTATTTTCTTGAAATATGATGAAGAAAATAATCCGGTAATTCATGGTGTTGAAAAAATCTCTACACCAGGACGCCGTGTTTATTCTGGTTACAAAGATTTACCACGCGTTTATAACGGTTATGGTACAGTCATCGTTTCAACTTCTTCTGGTGTTACAACTGGAAAGAAAGCTTCTGAAAAGATGGTTGGTGGTGAATTAGTTTGCACTATCTGGTAGTAGGAGGAAGAAATGTCTAAAGTAGGTAAACTTCCTGTTGCTATTCCAGCAGGTGTAACACTTAACGTTGCTGACGGTGTAATCACTGTTAAAGGTCCAAAAGGAGAACTTAAACAGCCTTACAGCAGCGACATTGAAATTAAAGTAGAAGGAACAGAAGCAGTTCTTACAACTAAAAACAATGCTAAACAGACAAATGCTTATCATGGTCTTTACAGAGCACTTCTTTCAAACATGGTAAAAGGTGTTTCAGAAGGTTTCTCTAAGACATTGGTAATTACAGGTGTAGGTTATCGTGCAGAAGTTAAAGGTAAAGAACTTGTAATGAACCTTGGTTATTCAAGCGACTACATTGCTATTATTCCAGAAGGTTTAACAGTAGTAGCAACTCCAGATGGAAAAGTTACTATTTCTGGTATCGATAAGCAGTTAGTTGGTGAATTTAGTTCACAGATTCGTAAATTAAGAAAACCTGAACCATATAAAGGAAAGGGTATTCGTTACGAAACAGAAACTATCCGACGTAAAGTTGGTAAAACTGGTGTTAAATAAGGTGAAGCTATATGTTTAAGAAAATGAACGACAAAAACAGAAAACGCTTGCACAGAAAGATTCATATCCGTAAGTCAATTTATGGAACTGCTGATCGTCCACGTATGACAATCACACGCAGTAACAAAAATCTTTCAGTTCAGGTAATTGATGATGATGAAGGAAAGACTTTAGCTTCAATCTCAACTATGGAAAAAGAATTTGCAGATGTAAAACCTAATACAGAAGGTGCTGCAAAACTTGGTGAAGCTTTAGGCGCAAGACTTAAGGACAAGAAAATCGCTAAAGTTGTATTCGACAGAAACGGTTACTTGTACCATGGAGTTGTAAAAGCTTTCGCTGATGGTGCCCGTAAAGCTGGTATCGAATTCTAGGAGAAATTATGGAACATCAGAAAAACTTTGATAAAGATCCAAAAGAAAAAGAGTTCGTTGAAAAATTAGTTACTCTTAATAGAACAAGTAAGACTGTAAAGGGTGGACGTCGTATGGCTTTCGCTGCTCTTACTGTTGTTGGTGATCAGAAAGGTCGCGTTGGATATGGTCTTGGTAAAGCTAATGACGTATCTGAAGCAATTAAAAAGAGTATTGATAAAGCAAAAAGAAATCTTATTACAGTTCCAATGAAAAATGGTACTATTCCACATGATATCATTGGTAAATATAAGAGTTCAGAAGTATTGTTGAAACCAGCTTGTTCCGGTACTGGAATTATCGCTGGTGGTACAGTACGTGCTATCATGGATGCAGCTGGAGCAACAGATGTTCAGTCTAAATCTTTGGGATCAAGCTCAGCAGTAAACGTTGTTCGCGCAACATTCGATGCTATTTCTAAATTGATGGATGCAAAGAAAGTTGCTGCTAACAGAGGTAAAACTCTTGATGAGTTGTGGGGTTAATGTATGGCTAAAGCAAAACAGTTAAAGGTTACATTAATTAAAAGCGTAATTGGTCAGAAACCAGAAAAAGTAGCTACAGTTCGCAGCTTAGGACTTAAGAAGATTAATTCTTCAAATGTTCTTGCAGCTAACGATGCTATTCGTGGAATGGTTGCTTCTGTATCTCATTTAGTAAAAGTAGAGGAGATCTAAAATGGCAGAATATAATCCAATTCTTAGCGCTCCTTTTGGTGCTAATAAACAGCCTAAACGTGTTGGCCGTGGTTCTTCTTCAGGACTCGGTACTACAGCAGGTAAAGGTAACAAAGGTCAGCAGTCACGTTCTGGTGGTAAGACATACGTTGGTTTCGAAGGTGGTCAGATGCCACTTTATAGACGTATTGCTCACAAAGGTTTCTCAAACTATCCTTTCAAAAAAGAATATGTTTGTTTCAACCTTGACGTACTTGAAGCTAAATTCAACGACGGTGAAACAGTAAACAAGGAAGCTCTTATTGCTAAAGGTCTTATCTCTGGCAAAGCAGAAGTACTTGTTAAAGTTCTTGGAAACGGCGACGTTAAAAAGAAACTCACAGTTGTAGTTGATAAGGTTTCTGAATCAGCAAAAGCTAAAATCGAAAAAGCTGGTGGATCAGTTACAGTAGCTGAAACAGCAGCAAAAAGCGATAAATAGTTACCGGAGTAGAACATGGCAAGCAATGCAATTGTAAATATGTTTAAAGTAAAAGAACTCAGAGGACGTTTGTTCTATACACTTCTTGTATTAGCAGTGTTTAGACTTGGAAGTGTTATCACTATTCCAGGTATTGATGCAAATGTTCTGCTCCAATACTTTGAAGAACAGGCTGCGCAGAGAAATAATGCCTTTGCCAGCTACATGGACTTCTTTGTAGGTGGTGCATTCTCTAGATTCTCTATCTTCATGCTCGGTGTAATGCCTTATATCTCCATGCAGATTATTATGCAGCTTGCTGTGATTATTTTCCCATCACTTAAACGTATATCTCAGGAAGACGGTGGTCAGAGAAAGATTGCTTCATACATTCGTTTTGGAACAATCGTTGTTTGTATCATCCAGGCTTGGGGTGTAACTGTTTTGGCTGATAGTATTCCTGGCTGTGTTATTTTTGACAATGCTGTGGCTTTCAAAGCTTTAGCAATTGTTACTGTAACAACAGGTTCTATGGTTACTATTTGGCTCGGTGATCAGATTACAGCACGTGGTATTGGAAATGGTGTATCAATGATGATTTTTGCCGGTATTGTGGCTCGTTTACCTAGCGCAATCTCTGAACTTGTTCAGGCTGTAAAAAATGGTGAACCACAGCTGGTATTCGTTATCCTTGTATTGATAATGTTTATCGTCATTATTGCATTGGTAATTTTTGAAGAATCTGGACAGAGAAAAATCCCTGTTCACTATGCAAAACGTGTAGTTGGAAGAAAAATGTACGGTGGTCAGTCTACTTACATTCCATTTAAAGTTAATCCTTCAAATGTAATTCCATTGATTTTTGCAAACTCACTTCTTACATTACCTTTAACACTTGTGCAGACATTTTCTAAAGGTGCTAATTCAAAACCTTGGGTTGGAGCATTATCTAGAATTTTGCAGCCAACTGGAATTTGGTATAATGTTTTGTTAGTTGTTCTTATTATCTTCTTTGCATACTTCTACACTCAGGTTACCCTGAACCCTACTGAAATCGCAAAGAACATCCGTGAAAACGGCGGCTCCATTCCGGGTGTGCGTACAGATAAGACAGAAGAATATCTGACAAAAATATTAAATAGACTTATATTACCAGGTTCATTATTCCTTGCTTTAATAGCAGTAATTCCAACAGTAGTACAGTATGCTTTTGGATTCCCTCAGTCTGTAGCACAGCTCATGGGTGGAACTTCATTAATCATTCTGGTTGGTGTTGATTTGGATACAATGAGTCAGGTTGAAGCACTTCTTAAGATGCATCATCATGAAGGCTTGACTAAGAAGGGCAAAATTAGATCACGAAGTTTGTAAAATTTTGTGAATAACCAGTAGAAAAGAACTGGGAATATGTGATATATTATCTCTTACCGAATTGCTCTCATTGCGAGGTGCTAAAGATTCGGTAAGAATATTCTCATGGGGGCTTTTATATGAAAGTACGAACCAGTGTAAAACCTATCTGTGATAAATGTAAGGTAATTAAGAGAAATGGTATTATCCGTATCATTTGTACAAACCCAAAACATAAGCAGAGACAGGGCTAAGGCTTAAGGAGAAACAGATGGCTCGAATTGCGGGAGTTGATATCCCAAATAAACATGTTGATACCGCATTAACTTATATTTACGGTATTGGTCGTTCATCGGCTTTGAAAATTTGCGAAGAAGCTAAGATTGATCCACAGGCAATGATTAATGACATTTCTCAGGATGATCTTAACAAGATTCGTGAAATTCTTGATAGAGATTATAAGGTAGAAGGACGTCTTCGTTCAGAAATCGGTCTTAATCTTAAACGCTTGATGGATATTGGTTGCTATCGTGGTCTTCGTCATAAGAGAGGTCTTCCAGTACGTGGACAGAGAACTCGTACTAATGCCCGTACACGTAAGGGTAAGAAGAAGACTGTTGCTAACAAGAAGAAAGCATAAGGCGGAGGTAAAGTAATTGGCTACCACTAAAAAACGAAAGGAAAAGAAGAGCGTATACGAAGGTAATGTTTACATTCAGGCTACGTTCAATAATACTATCGTAACAATCACAGACTTGAAGGGAAATGCTTTGTCATGGGCTTCTTCAGGTGGACTTGGATTCCGCGGAGCAAAGAAATCTACTCCGTTTGCAGCTCAGTCTGTAGCAGAAACTGCAGTACAGAAAGCAGCAAGTTATGGTTTACGTGAAGTACACGTATTTGTAAAGGGACCAGGAATGGGTCGTGAAAATGCAATCCGTTCATTGGGTGCGCTTGGATTGAAAGTAAAATCAATTTCTGATGTTACTCCAATTCCTCATAACGGTTGTCGTCCTCGTAAGACACGACGTATGTAGTTTTAAGGAGAAATAACTATGGGAAAAAGCACACAGCCTATACTTAAAAGATGTAAATCACTCGGAATCAGCCCAACAGTATTGGGTTACGATAAAGAAACAAAAAGAAATCAGAAAGAAGTAAGAAGAAAGAAGTCTGAATATGGTACTCAGTTAAATGAGAAACAGAAAGTAAGATTTATTTACGGTGTTCTTGAAAAACAGTTTGCTAAATATTATGAAAAAGCAGCTAAATCTTCAGGAATTACTGGTGAAACACTTCTTCAGATTCTTGAATCACGACTTGACAATGTAGTATTCCGTCTTGGATTTGCTAAAACTCGTGATGAAGCTAAACAGCTCATTAGCCATGGACATATTACTGTAAATGGTGGAAAAGTTGATGTTTCTTCATACCTGGTAAAAGCAGGTGACGTTATAGCTATTAAAGAAGCTAGCCGTTCAATGAAGGGAATTAATGCAATCATCGAAAAGAGCACAAATAGAGTAGTTCCTGCATGGCTTGAACAGGATAAAGATAATTATTCTGGTAAAGTACTCAGTCTCGCTTCAAGAAGCGATATTGATTATGCAGTTAAAGAACAACTTATTGTTGAGTTCTATTCTAAATAATAACAAGGAGTTCAGATGGCTCGCAAAAATCTCCTTAAAGGTTTTAAAAAACCTAAAGGCATTTCATTTGAACACATGGAAACAAATCCGAATTACGGAAAGTTTACAGCTTATCCATTTGAAACTGGTTTTGGTACAACAGTAGGTAATACTCTTAGAAGAGTATTACTTTCATCAATCCAGGGTTATGCTATTACTTCTATTCGCATCACTTCTTATGATGAAAATGGAATTTCACACGTAATCTCAAGTGAATTTGACGCAATTCCAAATGTTGCTGAAGATACACTTGAAATTATTAATAGCTTGAAAATGGTTCGCCTTAGATTACCAGAAGATGTTGAACAGGATACAATTTTGTATGAATTCAAAGGTCCTGGTGTTATTAAGAGCGATGACTTTGCAAAAGAAGGTCAGCTTGAAATAATGACTAAAGATAAGCTTATTTTTACTATGATGGAAGGAGCTCATCTTGATGTTGAAATTCAGGTAGATCTTGGAAGAGGATATGTACCTGCTGAAGTAAATGAACACTACATTGAAATTGTTGGTACAATTCCAATGGATGCTATTTTTACTCCTGTTCCAAAAGTAAAGTATGCTATTGAACCATGTCGTGTAGGTCAGCGTAATGACTACGATAAATTGGTACTTGAAATTTGGACAGATGGTACAATTGCTCCAGAAGATGCATTAGCTGAAGCAGCTAAAATTGCGAAAGATCATTTTGCAATTTTTGTAAACTTCAATGATAAAGATGTAATCGGATCTGATGACAATGATGACGGTGATGAAGGTATTCAGAAATTACTGAACACATCAGTTGAAGAGTTGGAACTTTCAGTTCGTTCATCTAATTGTTTGAAAAATGCAAATATTCGTACAATCGGCGAATTAACAAAGAAAACTGAAGATGACATTGCAAAGACTAGAAACTTTGGTAAGAAGAGTTTGCAGGAAATCAAAGAAAAGCTCCAGGAATGGAACCTTACTCTTGGTATGACTGACTATAGTCATCTGAAGAACGCTGCCAATATAACTAAGCAGAAGGAAGAAACAGATGAATCATAAGAATGGTTTTAATCCGCTTTCACGAACAACAGCACATCGTCGTGCTATGTCACGCAATATGGTAACTTCTCTCTTTAGATATGAAAGAATTACTACAACAAAATCTAAAGCTCTTGAAGTAAGAAAATCAGCTGAAAAGTTGATTACAAGAGCAAAAGAAGACAGTGTACACAATCGTCGTGAAGCTGCAAAATTTATTCAGGATGAAAAAATCTTAAATAAATTGTTCACTGAAATTGGACCACGCATGAAAGAAAGAAATGGTGGTTATACACGTGTTCTTAAATTAGGATACCGTCAGGGTGATGCTGCTGATGTAGTAATTTTGGAACTTGTTGATTACAAATTAGATGCAGATAAAGCTGAAAAAACTGAAGAAAAACCAGCAAAAAAAGCTGCTGCAAAATCAACAACAAAGAAAACTGCTAGCAAGTCAAAAGAAGCTGTAGAAAAGAAAACAACTTCAAAAAAGGCTTCTGAAAAAAAGGAAGAATCAAAAGCTGAATAGTTTTTGATTGAAAAGGAGTCTATATGTCAAAGAATCATCGTGGATCAGGTATTAGATCACTTCCAAATCATGGTAGAGGAACTTGTGCTATCTGTGGAAAAACAGATATTAAAGTACTCTTTGAAAAAGAAGTAAACGAACAGACAGTAAATATTTGTAAGTTCTGTAATGCTAAATTAAAGAACGAAGCTAAAGTTGCAGCACGCCAGGCAAAACCTGAAGCTCCTGCAGAAGAAGCACCAGCTGAAGAAGCTCCTGCTGAAGAAGCTAATGCTTAATTAGAATATTTACTTGTAGTAAATCCGTCGGCTTTGCCCGGCGGATTTTTTTATTTTAAAATTTTTTAATTTGTTGAAATAAATGGATTTATAAGTTAAACTTCAAATATGTCTTTATCGCAGGGTGTGCAGATAGCACGTTATTATGATTTTTTTCGAGATAAGGAAATCGTTTTTACAAAAGCAAATTTACAATCTCTACGAATAGATCCTAAACAGATTTACCTTAAATGCCAGGGTGATCAGTGGCCATGTTTAATTAACTCTTCTTCTTTACAGATGGCTAAGATTATTATTGGAACAGGTACAGGTGTTTATAATGAGTTATCAACTAAAAAAAATATTCCTGTAAGTTTAAGATTTTGTTTTTTGGATCAGAACAATTCCCCTATCCATTTTTTTGTTAACTGTGTAGTAGATAAAGTAGACTTATATACAAATACAGATAAACTTGCTTTAGTAACCTTAAATTTTACTCAAAAGCCGCCTGATGATTTAATTTTAAAGATGGGCGAATTTATTGAAGCTAGTGAAAACTTTAAGAACAGAAAAGAAGATCGTATTTTAATTAATAAGGAATCTTTGCGCAAATTATTTATGGAAAAAGAAGAAACTGTAATTTTCATAGATAATGTTCCAAGAAGATGTATTTTAAAAAATATTTCTTTTGGTGGTGCAAATGTTATGTTAGTAGGAGTTCCAAAATTTTTAATAAGAAAACCTATTAATTTACAGATTGAATTTTCTGATATTTCTCGTCCACTAAGAATTCAGGGAATAATTCAGCATGCAGTTTTTCTTGAAGGAAGAAAAGATATTTCCAGTGTAAATGTTATGTTTGTACCAGATAGTATTCCAATGGAATATAAAGTACACATTAATAACTTTATTACTAGTTATCAGAAGAATATGTTGAATTCAAATATGGTTAATGGTGTAAATGTCATTAATCCTGAACCTGTAAAACAAGAAGATTCAAATGCTTCTGTTAAAGATGCAGCAGAATAATTTTTACTAAATAATTTAAAAGACGGAATTTATGAAAGCGAATAATCCATTAGAGACAATTTATTTTATCAGTTTACCTGAGGATTTTAAAACTGAAAATACTGAAATCCAGATTGATCCAACAGTTCAACTTCCTGTGCAGAAAAAGCCGGAAGATGGTCCTGGAGATTTTGATCCAAAAGAAATTACTACAGAACAGATTCTTGCTGGTATTTTGACTGTTTTGGCTTATGATAAGAAAAATCCTAATTTAGATTATTACCGTTCAATTCTGAAAAAGGCTAAACCAAACATTAAGGCTGAATTATGTGAAGCTGCAATTCTTAAAACAAAAAATGAAGACTTTGATCTTGCAGAAGAAATTTTTCTGGCACTTCATGGTTTTGATCCAGAAGATGAAGCTATTATTTTAAATATGGCTTTATTCCTTGACCAGAGAGCTGAAAGCTATAGAAAAGCCGGTTTATTTGAAGATGCAGATGCTTATGATGCAGATGCTTTTTCATACTATCAGCAGGCAATGAATGCTGAACCACCTTTGGCAGATGCTTTCTTTAATGCTGGATTCTTCTTTATGAAGCAGCACAAATTTAGAGAGGCAAAAGATTCTTTTGAAACATATATTGCTTTAACTTGTGAACTTAATGATGAAGAACTGGGAGAAGCTGGTTGTTATAAAAGAGAAAGAGCTCAGGAAGTTGTGAATAATATTACATCTCAGAATATGGATGATGTTCATTTTAAAGATGCTTATGATTTAATTTCTTCTGATCAGGTTGAAAAGGGTTTGGAAGAGATAAGAATATTCTTACAGAGTAACCAGAAAGTATGGAATGCATGGTTTATGCTTGGTTGGGGACTTAGAAAGCTTGAACGTTTTAGTGATGCAAAAGCGGCTTTTACAGAAGCATTAAAATATGGTGGCGATGAAAATGCCGACACTTATAATGAACTTTCTTTGTGTTATATTGAAGAAGGCAATTATACTGAAGCAGAAAAATGTTTGAAACAGGCTTTTGCTCTTGAACCTGAAAGTACAAAAATTATTTCAAATCTTGGTTATTTGGCTTTGGCGCAGGGGAAAAAGCAGGAAGCAAGAAATTATTTTACAGCTGTTCTTGAATATGATCCTAAAGACCAGATTGCTGCTTCTGAATTGTTGAAGCTGGAAAAAGATAATTAAAAAAAATGCCGAATAATATTCGGCATAAAAAAAATATATTATTTGAACAATGCAGGGAGATTTACATAATCTCCCTCTTTTATTCCATTTTTTTCGAACCAGCCTTGTGGTACTTCTAGAGCATATCTAACAGAAACTGTACTAATAATTGAATCTAGACAGTAAGGTTCCATGTCGTAAATATTTCGGATTTTGCCTTTAACGTCTATATAAGCAATTGAAAGTGGATGTGGGGTATTTTTCATCCAGAATGAAAGAACCTGATCCTGCTGGAATACAAAAAGCATGCCTGTTCCATCTGGAATTGTTTTACGTTCCATATATCCACGGGCACGTGTTTCATTTGTATCTGCAATTTCTGCAGTTACTTTAATTGTTGTACCATCTGCTTTAGTGATTATTAAATCTTTCTTTTCAAGTTTAGTGCTTTTACAGGCAGCAAGTGATAATAGAAGTGTAAAAATGGCTGTAATTAATACAGAGCGTTTCATAAATTAAAATTCCTCCAAAAAGAGTTGGCGTGTATATTCCTGAGCAGAAATTTCTACATTAGAATAGTTTCTGAGTTCTGTGTAAACCTTTTTTTCAATATATTTTACAGAGAGAGGTTTTTCTAAAATAAGAATAACATCATCATCTTCCCAAACTGTTTTTTGAGGATCTAATGTAGTTGGTTCACCATATTTTTTTGTTAATGTTGTGAACATTGAATAATAATCAATTTTGTCCTTGTTTAAGTTGATGGTCATGATATAAAGTTTTTCGTTATAAAATTGGAACCAGCATTGAGTAAGAAATGGGGATCCCAGGTTGTTTGTAGTGTCTGTTTCTATAAGAATCTGTTCGCTTCCTGGAATTAAAGAAACATCTCTGTCGCCTGTATAACCGAACTCTGGTTCTTGAATTAATGCGATTTTTGTTTCATCAAGACTCATACCCAAAGAAATGCCTTTGTAACTGTAAGGTAAAGGCTGTGTGTCATTTTGTTTAGTTTGAGCAAAAAGTGATGAAGAGAAAATAGATATAAAACTTATAAATATAAAAATTCTTTTAAGATTCATATTTATATTATCGGAGAGTTAATTAGAATATTTAGATTAGAAAATTCTTATTTTTAATCCTGTTTTTGTTTGCGGTAAAAAGCAGCCTGTTTAAGTAATTCAGGAATATCTTTAATAAAGATTTTGCCATTATCAATTTTGATTAAACTGCTTTGCTGGAAATCATAAATGGCTTTTGGCTGATTTTCATTTGTAATTCCGCACATATTTGCAAGATCTTTTGGTGTAAGTTCAGTCTGTTGAGATTTAGTAAGCAAATTTGTAATATCAATCTTTTGTTTTTCAAGTTGAAGAGAAAGCATATCTATCATTTTCTGATATGGATTGCTGATATTTGCATTATCTAACTGGCGGTACATAGACCATAATCTTTCAGCTAAAGTGTTTGTAAGACTGGAAATCAATTGTGGCTGTGAACTTACCATGTTGTTAAAGTTAGTATTGTTTACAACCATTAATTTACAGTCGCTATGAGCAACGGCACAAGCAGAACGAGGTTTGTTTTCAAGTAAAGCCATTTCTCCAAACATTGCACCTTTTTGTAAAACTGCAAGAGTAACTTCATTTCCGTCTACAACTTTTGTAATAGAAACTTCACCAGACTGGATAATAAACATATCATTTCCTTTGGAAGCTTCTGAGAAAATCATTGTATCTTTAGGGTAAGATCTTGTGAGTTCATCGGTTGGTTCAAAATAAACGGCATGTGTTCTATTTTTAAGCTGAACAAATTTCTGTTTAGCAATTTCTGCATTTGGACCAATCGGTTTTGTTTTTAAGTACTGATAGTAAGCGAAAACTGCAGCATCTAAATGCATTGCTTTTTCATAGTACTGAGCTACTTTGAAAATATGTTCTGTTGATTCTTCTGAAACTGTATTGAGAGTTGCTTTTGTAAGCATTTCATTCATCTGGCGCATGCGGGCTGCAAATGTTTTAATGATTTTAATAGCAACTGGAGTGTTTTTTTTAATTAATTCAGGGTATTGTTCTCTTTTCACGGAAATAACAGTAACATCTGTGCGGGCAATTGCAGTTTCAATTTGAAGATGACCAGACATACAAGGTACTACACCTACGAAGTCTCCTGGGCCAAGAGAGAATGGTTTAATTCCGCTGCCAGAAGATTTAAAACAAGAAACCAACCCTTTCTGAATAATATAGAAACGGTCGCTGTCTGATTTACCTTCGACTACGATGTATGAATTTGGTTTAAAATTAATTACCTGTAACTGCAACATAAAAAAACACTCACTTATGTTAAAAAAAGTATAAAAACTGTAGTATGGTTTGTCAATAAAACAGTTTTCTACTTAATTAGTTTCGACAAAAATAATCTCTGGCTCAAGTTTAAAACCGAATTTATTTTCAACTTCTTTTGTAGTGTATTCAACTAAGTCTTTTATATCTTTAGCACTGGCTTTGTTAAAGTTTATGATGAAATTACCATGAAAGTCTGCAATTTTTGCACCACCAATTGTATAACCTTTTAAGCCTGCTTCATCAATAATTTTACCAGATGGTTTTCCAAAATCGTGATTGTTTTTAAATACAGATCCTGCGCTAGGATATTTAAAGTGACCTTTATCCACTCTTTCTGCAATATACTTTTTACAATCTGCCTGGATTTGTGGCTGGTCTTTTGCAGTTTTCTGGTCAAGGATAAATGTAACTGTTGTAATAAATTTATTTCCATCTTGGAAAGGTGATTTTTTGTAATCCCATTTAGAAGAGTCGAATCGGTTGTGTTCCAGTTCTACCTTATCTTTATTAAGGTTCATGTGAGTTGTGTAATAGATTATGTCCGAAATAGATTTGTCGAAGCAACGGGCATTCATAAAAGTGGCCCCGCCAACTGAACCTGGAAGACCGGCAAATTGTTCTACGCCACTTATATAATGTTCTGTACAATAATTTACAAGACTTGCCATTGGTGTGCCTGAAAAACAGGTGATAAGGATTTTATCTTTTGGAATAGATTTTTCTGTAAAGTCCATTGGCAAGTCTCGGACAGCAAGTTTATCTACACTTACAAAGTCCTGAGTACTGAGAACGACTTTTTCTAAAGTTCCATCTGGAAATACTATATTACTGCCGCCACCTAAAATAAAAAATGGGGTGTTTGTTGCAAGAAGATTTGAAAGTGCAATCTGAAATGAATAATAGTTTTGAGGTTTAATGAACAATTCTGCAGTGCCGCCAACTTTAAAAGTGGTTTTTTGTGCGAGAGGTTCGTTATAAGTAATTTCTCCAATGAAGGCTTCGTAGTTTTTGATTGAAGCGATTAATTCGTCGTATTTTGCCATTTGCATAAATTATAGTAAAGAAACGAGTAAAAATATAGTAGGTTTAAATTAATGAAAATATCATTTTACAAACAGCGCAGCTAAAGAAATGGCCTACCGCAAAAAAACGACTTTTCAAAACCGCTAGGTACCGTCGCTAGCTGCTAAGGGCGGAGAGGAAACTATCGTTCCGCCCTTAGAACCTTTTTGAAAAGCCATTTTTTTGCTCCCGGCCATTTCTCTAGCTGCTTCCCTGGTACAATAAATTTTTTAAATCAATAACACTTGCAGGACAGAACTTAATTTTCTTGCCATTCTGCACGTGTAGCGACGAAAGTCGCGGTTTTGACATCCTCTTTCTGCTTTCCTGTATTTTCATACATAAATTTTTAATATCCGTAAGGGGATGCTTCTTTTGTTAATTAAAGAAAATTGTTATACAGAGGGAGCCAGAGGACTTTATAAATGCAATGGAGCATATAGGAAAGATGGCGGGAGCAGAAACGGGGCTTCAAACTGCATTTGTGGGATGGCAGGCAGAATTGCGCAGCAATTATGCGCTATTGATATATGAATATCCTATGGCGTCTTGTGGGTAGGGATATTTTCTTTAATTTAAACCTATGTATAAATTGGAGTATTTTATGCAGCAAGTATTA
>JAKSTH010000049.1 GCA_024402655.1 Treponema sp.
ATTAAGAATTATGTTTATAATTCCTGCAGCAGTCAAATAGAACAAAGGACGTTTTGTATCTCCGGCTGCGCTTAAAACTGCATTTCCATAATTAAAAATTGCAACTCCAGGAATCCCCAGCATGTAAATTTTAAAATAGATAACTGCTTCTTCTAAAAGTTCTGGTTTTGTTTTTATTAATGTAAGAACTGGATTTGCAAAAATGAATCCAATCAGCATTAAAAGAAAGCCAATAATAAGTGAAATCAGAAAAGAAGAATGAACGGAATGATCCAGAGATTTTTGAGATTTAGCTCCAATGTAAAAAGCAACAATTACATTCACGCCGCCACCAAGTCCCATTAAAATACCAGTAAAGAGAAATAAAATTTGTGATGTAGAACCAACGGCACCTAAAGCTAAAGGTCCTGCAAATCTTCCTGCAACAGCAATGTCTGCAATATTGAATAAAACCTGCAGAATATTTGAGAACATAAGTGGCAGGCTGTAAAATAATATGCCTTTGGAAAGAGAGCCTGTAGTTAAATCTTTTTCAGTAATTTTTGACATTAGAATGAGAATAGTGAATCGTATTGTCTTGCACAACTATTATTAATAATCTTATTATAAGAATATGAAAGTTTATTTGATTATTTTATATGTTTTAGCCCCATTATTGATTTTGACAGAAGCTTTATTTTTTAATCTTCCTGCATGGCTTTTTGTTTTATACGTTTTGTTTCTTACTGTATCTACAGTTATTTATTTTAGAAAGCAAGATAAAAAAATATGGAAAAAGATTATTTTTTATAGTTTGAGTCTTATTGTTGGGCTTGGGATGCTGGCTTATGCCTTTTGCTATCCATATTTTGGCAGTACAGTTTTTAAGCTTAAACCAAATTATTATATTCAAAATGCGCAGGTTACAGTTACAAAAGGGCAGGCAATAAAAGACTTAAATTTTATTGTAAAAAAATTAAAACATATTCATGTATCACTTAAAAATCCTGAATCTGAAAATTCTAAAAAGATAAATACTGCTTATGAAAAGGCCAAAGTTTATCTTAATTCAAAAGAAAATTTTACAGTTGTGGAACTGGCTCAGCAAATAGAATCTGTTCTGTCGGTTTTGGGAGATGCCCATTCAACTGTTTCTTTAATGTATAAAGAAAGTGAACATTATTATAAAAATGTTCAGAAGCATAAGGATAATTCAGATAGTTTTATAGGCTTTAATGGAAAACTGTTTGAAGATTTACTGAAAGAAAAAAGCAATCTTTACAGTTACGAAAAAGAATCATGGGCTATTCAAAAAATGGCGAATCACAGTATTTCGTTAGAAGGTTTGGAATATATGGGTATTGATATGGAAAATGGCATTACCTATATGTTAGAAACTGAAGATGGTGTTATGTATGAAGAAACTGCAAAAAAATCAGATTTTATTACCTATGATGAGTATGTAAAATATAATCATCTGGAAAATAGGTCTCAAGAGGAACCTAAACCATTTTGTTATTATTCAATTTATGAAGATAAAAGTCTTGCAGTTTTTACTCTTACAAGCTGTGATAATAATCAGTTTTATAAAGATACATTAAACCGGCTGTTTACAGAAATTAAAGAAAAAAATATTCAGAATCTGGCAATTGATGTAAGAAATAATGGAGGCGGAAGTTCTCTTGTAATAAACAACTTATTTAAATATCTGAATATTGATTCTTTTATAGAAAGTGCATGGATTTCAAGATATGGTCCATTTATAAAGCGTTATAAAAATCCTATTAGAAAAAATAATAAAGTTGAAAATCTTGTTTTTTCTGGAAAGGTTTATCTTTTATGTTCAGCTAAATCTTTTAGTTCAGCTATGATGTTTGCCCAATATGTTAAGGATAATGGTGTTGGTACAATAATCGGGCAGGCTCCTGGAAATGATCCAAATGGATATGGAGAAGTAGTTCATTTTGATTTACCTGAATCTCATTTATTTGTTCAGATTTCCAGAAAACGATTTACCCGTATTAATCAGAATACTGATGAAGTTTATGTAGAGCCTGATATTCCTTGTGAGTCAGATAAAGCTCTGGAAGTTTTGATGGATGTTCTGTAATGATTTTAAGAGAAGCTTATAAAGCAAGTCTTTAATGTAAATTTTTTCCAAATATAAAGATTAAAATATAGACAATATAAAGATTTACTTTTACTGTTAAAATATGAAAAAAGTAATTCTTTATTTGTCTATTTTTTGTTTACATCTTTTTGCGTCTTGTGCAAACACCAGTTCTTTTACTTTTAAAGAATTGGATGATTCTTCTTATGTTCCGGCGGCAAATGAAATTTTGCTGAATGGAAAACGTCCTTTACAGGAACAATTAAATCAAAATAATAAAATATATATTGTATGCTCTGATTTAGATTTGCATGGTGAAGCAATAAATATTGGAGCTGAATCTACATTGCATTTTGCAGGCGGCTCCATATGCAATGGTTCTATTACTTTTAATAACACTATAATAGAAGGAAAGCCTTATTTTTCGAATTGCAATTATTCTGGAACAATAAAAAATTCCCAGGTGTACTTAAGTTGGTTTAATACAGAGAACGGAAAAACTGATAATCATTATATATACGAAAAGCCATATCCTGTAAAACTTCATGATACAGTTATGCTTCAACAAATTATTGACTGCTGTAAAAATGGAGCCACACTTTTTGTAGATAAACTTTACTGCTATAAAGGTTCTATTAATATTAAAAAAGAGATTACTTTTTATGGTGAAAAAGATAATGAAGCAATGTATGGCATTAATTTTGAATTGGATAAAATCGGTTTTTTAAATTTTGCCAGTGCCAATGCATTTAATGTTCTAAATGGCGGAAAACTTTCTATTGTTGGAATAGTTGTTATAGGTAGTCCAAATCTTTATATTTCCGGTCGTCTTTATGAAAAAGTTCTTATGGATGGAACTGCCTTAAAAACTCCATATAATCTGTCTGGATTAAATATTGAAAGTGGAGGACAAATCGGTTCTATATATAATTCTGCTTTTGTTGGCTTTACTTATGGATTAAAAAGCAATGGTGGAATAATTGGAGAAATAATAAATACATATTTTAGTTCCTGCCGGTTTGGATTTTACGCAGAAAATACAAATAATATAAATTGTCGCGGATGTCGTTTTAATACGAATATGCTTAATTTCCACTTTTATGAAAAAGGTTTGAATTACACAAACACAAACAAAATTCCTGTAAAAGAAACTGATTCCAATACCATTTGTAAAATAGGTGCTGGTCTTTATTTGCGAAATTGTTCAAATGTTTGTGTTATGAACAGTCGTTTTGAATTCAATTTTATTCACGCAATTATTGATGAAAAAGCACAAGATGTTGTTATTGATAATTGTATTTTTGATACAGGAACTTTGTGTCAGGTAATGATAAATAATCAATCAGAAGGTTCCTATGCTTCTTTGGTTCCGGCAATGAATAATATTGTGGTAAGTGGTTCGACTTTTGCCCGTGGTGCCCGTTGTGATATTGTCCATGAGCAGAGCAAGCCTGGTTTTTCCATTTTTTATATAACAGAAAAAGATAACAGAGGATCAAATATCACTATTAAAAACAATATTGTGACCGATGCCATTGAAATAGATAAAACAATAGATGTTGTGTATCAGAAAAATATTTTTTCAATTTATAACACTTCTACAACAGGATCCTGCTTAAATGTTTTTGGTAATTCTTTTTCAAGTTCAAAAGCAGAAAAGGTTTACAAAATAACAGAAGGCAGCAGTGGAAAATATAATGTAACTGAAAAAGGAAATGATTATGGAACTTTAACAAAAGTGTCAGAATCATTTCCGGTTTTAGTATTTGAGTAGAAAGGGATTATTATGACAAAAAAATATATTACAACATTAGCAATTATATTTGCACTCGTTCATTTTAATAGTTGTCAGGTTTATGCAGGAAACTCATTTTTTAGTCAGGATTCCGAAAACAAGATTTATATAATAGAAGAAGAAGTGAATTTAAATGGAAAAACATTTTCCGTTCCTAAAGATTCTGTGCTTCTTTTTAAAAAACAGGGCTGCATTAAAAATGGAAAAGTAAAATTTAATGAAACTTATCTGGACGGTTCTGTAAAATTTATGGATTGCAGCTTTAGTGGAAAAGTGGCAAATAATACCTGTAAACTTTCCTGGTTTGGACTTTCTACAGACAAGGACGCGGAACTTTCCAACAAAAGAAAAAACAGTGAAATAATTTCAGAAGTTTTAAGATGTATTGGACCTGTTCTTGAAATAGATGGATTTTATCCTGTAAGTTCAGCTATAAATATTTCTACTCATGTTACATTTAGAGCAGCAGACTGGAAAATTGATTATGTATCTTCTTCTTACGAAACAGATTATGTTCCAAAATACGGATTTTATACAACACAAAGCAACGGTTCACTTTTTTTCCTAAACACTAATTCTGACATAAATTTATATGGCCTTTATTTAAAAGGAACTCCCGAAGAATTTATAAACGCTGCTTCAGTTCCAGATAAACTTACCTATGCCTTTGATTCACCATATACCAGAGGTTCTTTGCATGCAGTTTATAACTGCCTTATAGAAGGTTTTAATTATGGCGTAAGAAGTTTTGGCAGTTATATAGAAAAAATCCAAAACACAACTTTTAATGCCTGTCAGTTTGGTATTTATACAATTTATACTTCTGATTTTGATGTTTATTACTGTAAGTTCACAAATTGTATGCCAGATATAAAACTTTCTGCTACACAAACCTTAAATTCTCAAACTATGAGTCGTTTGCGACAGACAGCAGGCGGCACTTTTTGTGAAGGCTGCGGCATGATTGATTATGCAGGAAACTATTTCGAAAATAATTTTATTAATGCAATTGTTGATGAAGGTGATGTAATTATTAATTTTAGCGATAATACTTTTTATCAGCCGGTTTTCACAGATATTTATATTTATAATGATGGAGTTGGACAGGATGGACCTTTTATGTCTTTAAGTGCAGCCGAATTAAATAAAGTTTCTATTGATAATCTTGCCATTACAAAAAATAAATTCATTAAAAATAAAAACAGTCAGCTGAATTATATTTTGTTTATTCGTGATACAAATGTTTTGCCTTACACTACAGAAAAAAGAGACAGAGGCACAAATTTTGTTTTTTCAGAAAATATTATTACAGATTTAAGAACATCTGTTTTAGAAAATGATTCCATAATTGGTATTTCCTGCCAGAATTCAGAATCCAGCAGAATTACCTGTTTTGGTAATAATTTTATAAACAGTAAAGCAAAACACGGATTACAAATAATTTCTGGAAGTTCAGGATATATTACTTTTATAACAGCTGAAAATCAGATTCCAGCTGTAATGGAAAATGCTTTTGTATCTGGTGATGAGTCAATTGTAAAGTTATTTTAAAAGCTTATAAAGCAAAGTATAATCGTTTACATTATTCTTTCATCAACATTTCGTAAGTAACGCCGTATTTTTCTGCAATATCTTTTGCAAAAGACTGACCTTCTGGAGGTGCAACTTCTACTTTAAAAGAACGCTGTCCATCTTTCGATTTTACAACAAGAGAACTGGCTTTATTTTCTTTTGAAGTTTCATTAATTTCTGGAATGTCAAAGGCAAGCTTATGCATATGTGTATTATAAATTGTACGGATTCCTTTTGTAAGAAGCGCTTTTACAGAATCACGGGCAATATAGTAGCCTTCTTCAAAAGAAGTTGTAGAATATGTTTCATTTAAAAGCAACAAACTTGTGTCTGTACAGCTGCTGAATAATTCTTTAAAGCGTTTGCATTCTTCTCCCAGGCGGCCCAAATCCATGGTTTTATCTTCATCGGCAGGGAAGTGAGTGTGAATGGAATCTACAGGATTAAAACAGAATGAATCTCCTGGAACAAAAAGTCCTGCCTGAGCCAGAACAAAAAGAAGTCCCACAGCTTGTGTAATTGTTGTTTTACCACCACGGTTTGCACCAGTAAGAATATAAACCAAATGTTCAGGATTAAAATCCAGGTTATTTGGAACAATGCCTGCTGGACCAAGTGTGTCTGCAAAGTTAGAAAGTAATTTAAAATTATAAATTCCTTCTGCTTTCATATAAGATTTTGGACTTCCTTCTGGTGCAACCTGAGCACGACAGAAATGGAAACCTTTATCCTGCATTTTTTTAATATATTCTGCAAAGCGGATATAAAAAATAAATTCCGGAATAAGATTTGTAATGTCTGTTACGGGAAGATAAACATATTTTTTAAGCACAGCCTTAAGTTTATGAACAATATTTCCAATCATCATGTTGGCAATTTTATCCATATAGAAGGTCGCATTTTCCACCTGTGGATCCATAATTTTGGCAATGGAAAGAACAGTTTCGACTTCTGCCTTTGAAGAACTTAATTCATGATATTTAAAATCATTTTTCCAGGTTGCTTCTTCTTTTACAGAATCTTTTATTGCAAGCTTAGTATAAAAATCGCCCATAACGCTTGATTTTGTAAATTCCTTTTTATTAAAAGAAATTAAACCTATTCCGTGGGCTTCATATTTTTCATTAAGATTTACACCAAGAGTAATACTTTTTAAGTCTGATGTAGTAACTTTGATATTTTTAATATCTTCTTTTAATTCTGCAAAACCATTGTCGTTATAAAGCTCAGAAACATAATTTTTTAATTTATTCATGCCTTCTGATTTTAATTCTACTTCGCACAAACATTTGTGCATGGCTTCTACAGATTTTATATAATCATTAATTTCTTCCAGACGGTGCAGTAATTCCCAGGCAGAACCTGTATCTTCATAATGTCCCGAAAAGCCTGAAAACTGTTTTTCGTAATCAATGTGCTGCAAAACTTCTATAAGCTGCTGGCTCATTTGAGGATGATTATAAATATCTGAAAAAACCTGGCAGCGAAATTCTGTAATTTTGGGATCATCACACATTTTCTGAAAAAACTGAGTAAAAATCTGCTGTTCTTCATATTTGTCAGAAACTTTTTCACATATAAAATCTATGCCTAAATCGTGGTAAGCTACATCTGAAAGATTTTTAAAATTGTTCTGTCCTTCTGGGAAAAGAAGGCTCAATGTCTGATTTTCCATTTATATTCCTTTATTTTAAGTTTTAATTAAGTGTTTCTACTTCTTCTAACCAGCTTGCTGCTTGTGCATCGCTTGGCATTCTCCAGTCACCCCTTGGAGAAAGATTTACAGTACCAACTTTTGCACCATCTGGCATGCAGGATCGCTTGAATTGCTGGCTAAAGAATCTTCTATAAAAGTTTTTCAGCCATTTAAGCAAGACTTCGTTGCTGTAATTCAGATCAGAATGCTGGGCAAGATAATATATTTTAGCAGGAGAAAAACCAAAACGAAGCAAATAGTATAGATAGAAATCATGGATTTCATAAGGTCCAACTAAATCTTCTGTTACCTGAGAAATTTTTCCGTTTTCTGGTGGAAGAAGTTCTGGGCTTACAGGTGTGTCTAAAATATCTTTAAGATTATCTGAAAGTTTTTTGTTTCCGTTTTCTTCTGCCTGATTTGCGTACCATTCAACAAGGTATCTTACCAGAGTTTTTGGAACAGATGAGTTTACTCCGTACATAGACATGTGATCGCCGTTGTAAGTACACCAGCCTAAAGCAAGTTCAGAAAGGTCGCCGGTTCCAATAACAATGCCGTTTGTTTTATTAGCATAGTCCATTAAAACCTGAGTTCTTTCACGAGCCTGGCAGTTTTCGTAAGTAATATCGTGTTTTGCTTCATCCTGGCCAATATCTTTAAAATGCTGGCGGACAGAATCTGCAATGCGAACTTCTTTTAAAGTAGCGCCACATTCTTTTGCAAGAGTGCAGGCATTGTTATATGTGCGGTCTGTTGTTCCAAAACATGGCATTGTAATTGCAGTAATTTTGCTGTGGTCTACACCAACAATGTCAAATGCAGTACAAGTGATTAAAAGTGCGAGGGTAGAATCAAGGCCTCCTGAAAGACCAATTACCGCCGACTGACAGTTAATGTGGCGAAGTCTTTTTGCTAATCCACGGGACTGTAACTGAATAACTTCCAGACAGCGCTGTGTTCTTTCATCAAGTTTGCTTGGTACAAAAGGATGTGCATCTACATAACGAGAAAAATCATAAGTTTTTGGTTCTGCAAATTCTATCTGAATGGTTGTGTATTTTTTATTAAAAGTATTATTGTTGGCAGAAAATCCAAAGCTGGTTGTTTTTCTTCTTTCTTGGCAAAGTCGTTCTACATCAACATCAGCAAAAATTGTTTGATTTGAAAAAAGAGTGCTTTGTGCAAGTAAAGTTCCGTTTTCTGCAATCAGATTGTGACCTGCAAAAATCATATCTTGAGTAGATTCGTCTTTTCCGGCATTTGAATAAACATAAGCGCACAAAGAACGGGCTGAATGGCTTTTTACAAGATTGCGGCGATAATCAGCTTTTCCAATCACTTCATTTCCTGCAGAAAGGTTCACAATAACTGTGGCACCTGCAAGAACATGACGGCTTGAAGGTGGAACAGGAACCCATAAATCTTCGCAAAGTTCACAGGCAATTGTAAGGGCGGAATTATTTTTATCTTGAATAAGAATGTCTGTACCAAATGGAACTGAATCAAAACCTGCAAAACTAATAAGCTTTGTTTCCATATTCTGCTGGAATGGAGTAAAGTGGCGGCGTTCGTAAAATTCACCGTAGTTTGGTAAATAAGATTTTGCAAATAATGCCAGAAGATTTCCTTTATAAATGGCGGCGGCACAGTTATAAATGCCTTCCTGAAGTGGAACTGGAAGTCCTACAAAAATCAGGGAGTCCAGTTTTGAAGTTTTTGAACATATTTCTTTCAGCTGATTTTCTGCGGCTTTTTGTAAAGTCTGCTGAAAAAATAAATCACCACAAGTATAGCCAGTAATACAAAGTTCTGGGAAAACAATAAGAGAAGCACCTTTTTTTGCGGCGTTTTTTGCTTCTTCAATAATCTGATTTGCATTGAAAGTACAGTCTGCCACCTTAAGTTCAGGGCTGGCACAAGCTGTTTTTATAAATCCATAGTACATAAGTTAAATATATCACAAAAGAGGAATATGTGTAATTGCACTATTTTTTTCTGTAAAAAATTATTATTTTATTAGTAAGGAGTTTAAGATGAAAATTGCTGCATATTCATATAGAGATTTTGATGAAGGTTTGTTCTTTGACAAGTTTGCAAAACAATATGGTGTTGAAATTGTGCCAATTAGAGAAAAGCAGACTGTAGAAAACGCAGCGCTTGCAAAAGGTTGCGATGGAGTTTCTATTGTTACACAGGAAGCAAACAGAGATATTATAAAAATCTGGGCAGAAAATGGAGTAAAACATCTTTCTACCAGAACAATTGGTTTTGATCATATTGATTTGGATGCGGCAAAAGAGTTTGGTCTTAAAGTCAGCAATGTTACATATTCTACTGGCTCAGTTGCAGATTATACAGTCATGCTTATTTTAATGGCACTTCGTAGAATGAAGTCTATTATAAAAAGAGCAGAAGGCATGGATTATGGTCTTGTTGGAAACCTGGGACGCCAGCTGGGAGACTTGACCGTTGGTGTTGTAGGAACTGGAAAAATAGGTACTCATGTTTTAAGAAATCTTACAGGATTTGGTTGTAAACTTTTGGCTTATGATCCATACAAAAATGCAGAAGCTGAAAAGATGGCAAAATATGTTTCTTTGGACCAGCTTTTTAGAGAAAGTGATGTAATTACTTTCCATACTCCTGCAAATCCGGAAAGTTTCCACATGGTTAATGCAGAAAGCCTTAAAACTATGAAGGACGGTGTTGTAATTATTAATACAGCCCGCGGTTCAATAATTGATACACCTGCATTTATTGATGCGCTGGAATGTGGAAAAGTGAGTGCAGCTGGTCTTGATGTTATTGAAAATGAACTTGGTATTTTCTATGGAGATTACAAGTATCAGAATGTAAAAAACAGAGAGATGTCAATTTTAAAAGATTTTCCAAATGTTTTAATGTTACCACATATGGCTTTTTACACAGAAAATGCCATTTCGGACATGGTAGAACATTCTATTCAGCATATTTTGCAGGATGATGGAAATATAGTGAAATAAGTAATGATTATTATTCATTAGAGTTTGAAATTTGTTCTTCAAAATAAATTTCAAACTCTGAATATTTATTTAAAAAACCCTGTTTGTCGCCAACCCCAAGAGTTTCAAAAATTATTTTCATACGATTTTTTACAGAACCTTCTGTCATTTTTTCTTCCATTGCCAGATTTTTGTATGGAACTTTATTAAGAATTGCAGTGAGCCATTCTGCATCTCTGGAAGTAAGATTTTCAAATTTTGCCAGATTAAGTTTTTTATTTGAAGAACTGATTTCAAAAAAATCAGAGAGATAAGAATGGATAAATAAGAGAGAAACAGCCAGAACAGCAGAGACAGAAATTTTTTCCAGAAGAGATTTTAAGAAAATTTCCATAGGGAAACGAAGTTCTGTAAGTATAAGAAGAATTAAAATGATAGTTGAAATAATATTTTTAATAAACCTTTTTTTATTAAAATAACCTCTGGCATAAATAGAAGAAAGACAAAGAAAATAAAGAAGTAAACCAATAACATTTTCCGGTTCCCACACAAGAATAAGGGCACTGTTCAAAAAAGTAATAATAGAAAAAATAAGTGTTCTTGTAGGAAAAAAGGAAATGATAATAAAAAGAATTATAGAAATAATCTGAAAAATAAAAGAAAAAAATGAAAAATATGACTGAAAAATTCCTTTAATGCCAGAAACAAAAAGCATCTGAACAATGGAAAAACAAAAAATAATAATGGCCACAAAAATAAATAGTTTGAATGCTTTGAGTAAACTTTTTGAATAAATTATTTTTTTCATATAAATAATTAAACCTATAATTTTTATTTATTCCAAGAGCAGAAAAGGAAAATATAGAAAAAAATTCCTTTAAATGTGACCTTTTATGACCTTGTTTTATGGAAAATCGCATTTTATTATTTAGATATTCTTAAAAATAAGGGAGAGAAACATTATGAAAAAAATTTTAAAACCAATGGCAATTGGAATGTTTGCAGGTTTATTTATTCTGTCATGTTCAAATCAAATTAAAATTAGTGATCGAAATGGAATAACTGTAAATAGTGATATGGTTAACAAAACATATTACACAAAAGATGCAAAAAAATCATTTTCAGAATTCTTAAAAAATCCAGATGAAAATTCGCGAAAAGCTATTAGTGCAAGATCTGCAAGAATGGCAGAAAGTGATGATGCAAAAAGTTATACAGAAGAGGAAATGTTTGCAGAAATGTGGTCAGAGCTTTCAGAAGAAGAGAAGCAACTTATTATTGATAACGCAGATTCTGTAAATATCCAGTTTGATTCAGATATAGGAGTAAATAAAAATTCTGAAATAGGACGTGCTGCAACTGTTGGAAATACAAAGGATATAGATGCACTTGCAGAATATTATGGAATCATAGAATTTTTAAAAGAAACAGGTGGAGAAAAAACAGTACCAGTTGATTTATTGGGTTCTGAGTTCACTGATATAGATGTAAATGAAGTAAGTGCAGTTCCAGTGCTTGAAATGTTTATGAGAACAGAAGAGTGGGACAAATTGAAAGAAGTACTTACTTATATTGGAGAAGAAGGTAAATATAGAGAAATAAAGAATAGATGGGAGACTATTAATAACAATTGGAATAAAACTGTAAATACTGCCAGGGGATCTTTATTAGATGCAGATGGTGATTATTCTGTTCCATTAGTTGATAATATTGGTGGGATGTTGAATGATGGTGATGTACTTGTGACATGTAACAGAAAAAAAGCTTGGGTAATTGCAGGTGATTGGTCCCATGGAGGGATTTTTTCCGAAGATTTATATTCTAATAAGGATAAGGATAGAAGTTACTGTGTATATACTGCTGAGCCTGGAACTTATAATGAAGATTATAAGCCAGAAAATGATACAGATCCAGATAGATGGGGTGTAGCTTGTCTTGAAACAATTTATGCTTATACTAAAGCTAAGCGATTCGCAGTTTTACATCCAAAAAATTATTCTACAAAAACTGCAGAAAAAGCTGTTGAAGCTGCAAAAACAATTTACTAT
This sequence comes from Treponema sp., assembly GCA_024402655.1. Taxonomy (GTDB): domain Bacteria; phylum Spirochaetota; class Spirochaetia; order Treponematales; family Treponemataceae; genus Treponema_D. Next base: position 12,185 of record JAKSTH010000049.1, read on the forward strand.
GACGCTAAAGCTCCATACAATTTACCATTGCAGGAACTTATTTGGATAGGGGATACAAGTCATGATTTAACAAAAAATAATACATATTGTACAAAGGTTGCTTACACAGCATGGAAAAAAAATGGAGTTGATCTAGATGCTGACAATTTTGTAGGTAATTTAGTGTCTCCTGATGAAATATATGGTTCATCAGTACAACGAACCTTTACATTAAAAATATCAATTTTATGGTGGTCATATACCAAAACATGGGTAACATATGAACCAACAACAACTGTATTATTGGAGAAATATAGATAATCATGAAGAGAAAGAACTTTATAATTTTATTAATATTTGTTCTTTCTCTTTTAGTTTCTTGTTGTTGGGGACCAAAAGAGAAAGCAGATAGTGAAATTTTTACAAATATAGAACCAATAGAATGGTCAGAAGATTATGTATTTTCGGTATCAAATTATCCAAGTTCTATACTTATTTGGGATTCAAAAACAAATAAACTGGTGAGAGAAATATCCTTACAGAAAGAAAAAAGAGCGATAAATATTCTTGATATGGCAATTTTGGAAAAATCTGCATGGATAATTGGATTGGCAAAATCATATAACCTGATAAGAATAGATTTTGAAACGGGAGAATTTGAGTTCAAAGATTTTAGTTTTGAAGGAAATAAAAGTCGTCCATATGATTTATGTTCTGTAAAAAAAGAAGAAGATGGTATTGGGACAATATGGGTAAAGTCCTATGGAAATAAACAAAATGGTACTTTATTTTCTTGTTATAATGCAGATGGAACTTTGAGGGATAGTTTTTGTATTGATACAGATATAGATGGAACTTTTATGTCTACAATATACAAAAATGGCGATTGCTTTATGTTAGGAGCTTCTTCAGATTATATTATTGTAGGTGATGAAGAACAAGAAAATTATTCAATTCTGAATTTAACGAAGAAAACAGTTTCAAAAATCAGAAATACAAAAATATTAAATGCGGATTTTTTTGAAAAAGAATATAGTGGAATAAATCTGATAAAGTTTATTTCAGATATAAAATTTTATGGTAATGATATAATTAGTGTAAATATTGTAAATTCAAGTGTTTTGAATAATGGTAAAAAAGTCAAAGACAGGTGTCTGTTCAAGATAAACTCTCTTGAACCATTTGATATTGACTATTTAGGAATAAATGTTTATTGCTCTGCTGTTTTAGATGTTATTCCAGCGAATAATTTATATTATGTGATTTCAGATTCTTATTCATATTCAATAGATACAAAAGGTCTTGAAATTAATGTTTATAATAAGCCGGATGGTAAAAAAATAAAGGAGATTTTCATTCCAAATGCTGAAGATGCTTTTTTCCATTCACAAAACAATGCTACCTGGATTTCTATGGACAGTTATAAGTATGTAGGAGATGGTTGTGTTACAGAACCAGCGATTCCAGAAATCTGTAAACTTGACCATGAAACAGGGCGTGTTTTTGTGTATTCAGAAGATGGAACAGAAAGGGAACTGTTTTATACGGATGTGAGTGAATAGAGAGATCTCTCGACTTCGCTCGAGATGACAGGGGAGTGCGCGAGATGACAAATGATTGTTCTGGATGACAAAGAGGGGTTATTTCCAGTCTCGCTTTAAGTACTTTAGATATATTTTGTAGGTAATTTAGTGTCTCCTGATGAAATATATGGTTCATCAGTACAACGAACCTTTACATTAAAAATATCAATTTTATGGTGGTCATATACCAAAACATGGGTAACATATGAACCAACAACAACTGTATTATTGGAGAAATATAGATAATCATGAAGAGAAAGAACTTTATAATTTTATTAATATTTGTTCTTTCTCTTTTAGTTTCTTGTTGTTGGGGACCAAAAGAGAAAGCAGATAGTGAAATTTTTACAAATATAGAACCAATAGAATGGTCAGAAGATTATGTATTTTCGGTATCAAATTATCCAAGTTCTATACTTATTTGGGATTCAAAAACAAATAAACTGGTGCGAGAAATATCCTTACAGAAAGAAAAAAGAGCTATAACTATTCTTGATATGAAATTATTAGATAAAACAGCCTGGTTGATAGGAGAGGGAAAATCTACAAATTTAATACGAATAAATTTTGAAACAGGTGAAATAGAGTTTAAGGATTTTGTATATGAAGGTAGTAAAGAACGACCTTATAGTTTGGGTGTAATTACTAGAGAGGAAGATGGTGTTGGTACTATATGGGTAAAATCATATGGAAATCCAGAAAATGGAACTTTATTTGACAGCTATAATTCTGATGGAACTTTGAGAGAAAGATTTTGTTTAGAAGGTGATATTACAGATTCCGAAATGGCAGTAGTATATCAGAATGGTAAATACTACATGATTGGTGCTATTTACGATTCAATAATAGTAAGTGATTCTGAACAAGAAAGTTATAAAATAGTAAATTTAACAGATAAGAATTACAAAACTGTTAGAAATAATGAATTATTTGATAGTGTTTTCATTAGTAAAATATATAATGGTTTAGTTATAAATAATTTTTTAACAGATGCTAAGTTTTATAAAAACAATCTAATGAGTATTAATATTGCTACTGGATATATTCCAGAATATGATATGCGAATTTCAAGCAGGTTATATTATAAAGTAATATCATATGATCCTTTTGAAGCTGAGTATATGAATATTAAAATGGATAATGTTAGTGCTATAGAATCTTATCAAAGCGATTCTGATTATTTTATTATTGTTAATCCCCGCAATCAAAAAAAAGACATCAAGGGGTTATGCATTAAGGTTTATGATAAAAAAACATTAAAACAAAAAGAACTAACAATAGAAAATTCTAATCAGATATACCTTTTGCAAAAAAACAATGCTACCTGGATTTCTATGGACAGTTATAAGTATGTAGGAGATGGTTGTGTTACAGAACCAGCGATTCCAGAAATCTGTAAACTTGACCATGAAACAGGGCGTGTTTTTGTGTATTCAGAAGATGGAACAGAAAGGGAACTGTTTTATACGGATGTGAGTGAATAGAGAGATCTCTCGACTTCGCTCGAGATGACAAATGATTGTTCGAGATGACAGGGTAGTGCGCGAGATGACAAATGATTGTTCTGGATGACAAAGAGGGGTTATTTCCAGT
>JAKSTH010000005.1 GCA_024402655.1 Treponema sp.
CATAAGTCATTAAAAAGCATAATTTTACTCCTTTTGCTTGATAAGATTTATGTTTATAGAATCGTCATAGAACGGGGAGAGGAGTTGGCGTAAATAAAAGGTGGAGACCTTTAGTGTTAAAAAGAATGTAAAAATGTAAAAAAAATATTTACAAATATTCATTTTTTTCGTAATTTGTGCTATATTATCTATGAGAGGTTTTTATGGAATTCAATTCTCTTTTCGATAAACGCAATCTTGTAGCAGAAAATCTTAAGCAGGTTTTACGTGACAAAGGTTATACAAAAGTTGAATTTGCAAAGAAATCTGATATTTCTCGCCCAACTTTAGACAAATTGCTGTCGAGTCAAATTGATAGTAAGACAACTTTTGACTCTCATATGAATAAAGTTCTCCAGACATTGAATCTATCTGTTAAAGAATTAATGCTGTATCAAAGTCATAGTCAAAAGGTTAATGCTGTGTTTTCAAAAAATGAACCAGAGGATTATGAAATGTCCAGCATGGCAAACAAGCAGTATGAATGTCTGATGGAAGTTTTGGATTTGTGTTCTATTTACTATTAGGCAACGGGAATAGCTTATGAGTGAAAAAATTACAGCTGCAAATCTGGATACAGTAATTCAGAAAAATAAAGAGATTAATTCAGAAGTTATGCAATGCGTTAGAACTATTGAAACAAAATATAATCCAATGGGTATGAATTCGAATGCTTTGCTTTCCTTTCAGATTTTAAGGGAAGAGGGGCTCATACAGCTTCCTATTGAAAATCCTCATTGGTGCGGAGCAATCTTTGTTCGTGATGAAAAAAGAATTCCTGTCATTAATACAGCACGTCCTCGTGTAAATCAGTATTTTTCAGCATGGCATGAAGTATATCATCTGTATTTTGACAAAGTTTCTTTTGACCATGTTATTGATTCCGAATGTATCCTCGAGGAACGAAAGGCAGAATATTTTGCTTCTAAAATGCTGCGGGGGAATTTGTTAAGTTTTTACAATTCTCTTGATGATGTAGATTTTATCCAGAAAATCTGTCAGTGCATGTCGGTCTTTGAAGCACCATATAAGGCAGTTTTGATCAGTTTATACGAATCAGCGTTGGATAATAATAATGAAAAACTTTGTGAAGATATTAAGAAGAATTTTGATTTTTCACAGGATAAATTGGTATCAGTTTTTCAGGAATCAGGTTTAGACGATGCTCTTGTAAAGCCTTCTAATACAGTCAGTTTTGGAAAGCTCAACTCAATTATTTCCAGCAAGATTGAAGAAAACCCGGATTTAAATTATCACAAGGATAATCAGGAGTATTTGAAAACAATCTTCCAGAAAATTTCAGTATTAAAGGATAACAACAATGATTAAACTTCCCGTATACACAATTTATCAGGGTGAGAAAAATATTGCCCTGCTTGATAATTCATCTGATTAGTGCAGGCGTTTATGGATATCCAAAATATGAAGCCTTAAAAATTGCAGTATCTAACATAGAGAAATATGCTTCAGAATTAGAAGTATATCTGGTTCTTTTTGATAAAGAAGCTTTTGAAATTGCAAAAGATGTTTTTCCTGAATATTTACCATCTTTATCAGATGAAGAAAAGAAAAGCATAGAACTTTTTGTTCGTTATTATGGATATGACAGTTTTGAAGCAGAATCAGATTGGAATGGACATAAGGTATATCATTTATGGAACAAACGACAGGAAGGAACCTGTGTTGGATATCCTCAGTTTGCAATAGAAGTGAATGGAGAACTGAGACTGGCTACTCATGAAGAAGTTTTAGAGATTATGCAAATGAGACTGGACAGTAAATTTACTTACAGTGAAAAAGATGTAAAAGGTTGTTCAATTCAGTGATAAGAAAAGAATAAATTAAATGTGGAGAAAATAAATGATAAAAGCAGATTTAATTGATGCTATTGCAGCAGAAACAAAATTTTCGAAAAAAGATACAGATATTTTTATTAGAGCATTTATTGAAAATGTTTCAAAAGCCCTGGAAGAAGGAGATAATGTTCAGCTAATGGGATTTGGTACTTTTGAAGTGGGAGAACGTGCTGCAAGAGAAGGCCGCAATCCAAAGACAGGAGAAACAGTTAAGATTCCAGCTTCAAAAACACCTAAATTTAAGGCAGGAAAGGCTCTTAAGGATAGGGTAAATAAGTAGTTTCCTAAACTATGCTTAACCGAAAAAAATATGTAAAAAGTGAGGAAGCTATGTTCAATGGTCTTTCAATTCCATATATAGGTAAAACAAATCTTTCAGTAAAAAAGTCAGCTGCAAAAACTTTGAGAGCATCTTTGAATCAGCTTACAAAGAAACAGCTGGATTTTATCTGTGAATCATACTCAGATGAAACTTTCTCAACAAAAGAAGAGCTTGTGGATTATCTCGATTCTGCAATTCTTTCTACATGTGGGCATTTCTTTTTTTATGAGAACAAGGCTGTTTATGATCTTATGCTGATGCTTTTAGCTGGAGCAGATGATACCGGCGGAAAAGTTGATACAGAATTAAAGCTTCCAGATGATGAAAATAGCGAACATGAGATTTTTATTTATATGTTTAACAGTGGAATTGTTAAGCATTTAATGCATCATGGGTATATATTTCATCATTTTGACGGGAAAGAAGAGTTTTATTCTATTCCTATTGAAGTTTGCAGGGAAGTCAGCAGTTATGTTGATAAAAGAGGAAAAAGTCCATTTGGAAAATGGGAAATATTCCATCAATTTGCAGACTGCATGATTTCACTTTATGGTGTTATGTCTGTTCATGATTTTGGAAAACTATGGAGAATAAAGTATCCTGAAATAGAACTGTCAGACAATCAAATTATTGAACACATGTCTTTCAGTTCGGTAACAACAAGAGATTACAAGTGGCATGATAAATTAAATGCTATTGCATATAAGTATTTCAAGGAATCAGATGTTAAAGGAATAATTGAAGACAGAAACAAACATTCAATTTATATACCTGATTCGGTAAAATTGAATGCGTTTTTGGATGATTATATGAACTCAGACGATGAGTATCAGTTAAATTATTTTGAAATGTATGAAGTTGAACATAATAATCCTAATTATGTTCAGATGAGGAAATTCCTGGAAAAACATCGAAAGGATGACTGGGACGAAATTCTTTACTATATGATGTTTTACATAAAAGATGGTCGTCCTGTAACCCATGTAATTGAATACCTGAATGAAGATTTCAAATTAACAGAATCACTTAAAAAGACAGATTTAGAGCAATTTTTGAAGTTATACCAGAATCTCCATAATTCGACTCATTTGTGGGTAAATTACGGATGGTCTCCAGATGAATTGTCATCCCAGCACTGGCAGGAAAACATTCAGAAAAATCCTTATGTAATACCATTTCCGAAAGAATTGGCAGGAATGGATTTTAAGCCGGTTCCAAAGGTTGGAAGAAATGATCCGTGTCCTTGTGGCAGTGGGAAAAAGTATAAACAGTGTCATGGAAAATAAAAGGTAAAATGTCATCTTTCTGGCGACCTTTTGAAAGATATTTTTCTATAATGAGATTAAACTAATAAAGAGATAGATTTGATGGATAAATTCGAATATTTTTAATCAGTATTTTTATGAAATCTTAGATGATATGGAAGATCTGGCTAGAGACAGTTATAGTGAACCTGAAGATGAACATGAAAAGGATGTACTGGATTTCTGCAAGAAATTAAAAGACGTAATAAATCAGATGGATCAAAATGAAGCTTTTTATTTTAGCTTTGTGAAATATATATCAGATTTAACGGTAACGGAACGTGACATATTATTTAATTCGATAGCAGTTCCATTTTATGAGATTTGGAAAGATTTTCTGTTAAATGTTGATGAACCTCAGGAAAAACGTGTAAATGTTTTTGCTACATGTCTTGCGGCAGAGTACATTATTAGAACAATGGATGATTATTTTGGGTTTTCATATTTCAAAAATAAGGAAAAAGAAGACGACTGAAAAAAACTGGTATTTAACCGCAAATTGCTAAATAAATTGCGGTTAAAATTTTTGTAGAATTCAGGAAAATGACAATTTCCTGCTGGGGGCATCGTGGCGGAAATTTTGACTGAATTTGGCCAAATTTGTCCCTAAAACTGTGTTGTTTTGGTAACAAATATAAACTGGAGCGGGTTTAACCGCAAAGTTTGCGGTTAAAATTTGTTCTGGAAAATTGCCGATTAAGTAAAAAAGTACTATATTAAATATATAGGCACAGGGAGAATAATAAATCCTGGCTAAAATGATTTTGCTTGTCATGTCTTGATGCAAGTTAAGCGTAGCAATCAGGAGCTTTTTAGTACTCTATTTATCTTATTTTCTTTTATCCTATCCATAAAATTCCAGTGTTACTCATTTTATGCCTAAGGGGTTATTGTGCCTAAATAATTCAATAAGGGATCAGATTATGAACAGAGTGGATTTGGATTATGTCCAGAGTTCAATTTGTTACAGATTTGAAAACTTGAATTTATTGATTCAAGCATTCACAAGAAAATCGTATTCTGAAGAAAATCCAGGAACTGAAAACAATGAAGTTCTTGAATTCTATGGGGACGAAATCTTAGATCTGTATGTAACAAAACTTATGTACAAAGAAACTGGGAAAGTTTCGGAAAAAGGATTTACATCTTCAAAGAGTGAAGGGGAACTTACAAAGCTTAAGTCCGCAATCGTAAATAAAAGAATGCTGGCAGCTTGTATTCAGAACTTTGGATTTGAAAAGTTTCTCATACTTGGAAACAGTGATATTCAGAATAAAGCCTTTGAGAGTCCTTCTGTAAGGGAAGATTTGTTTGAAGCCATTATTGGTGCTGTCGCTGTGGATTCAGGATGGAACAATGATAAGTTAGACGAAGTATGCAAAAATATGCTTCAAATGACTACAATCAACGGATATCTTGAAGTTTTAGTTCATGAAAAATGTACGGCTCTTAAAATTGAACAGCCAGTATATTCTCCAGCAATGTATCCAGGCTATAGCATTGATTTTGGCTTTGACTTATTCAACGCAAGACTGAATCCAGGAATGGGCTTTACAACAAAGAATCCGGAAACTGGCCTGCATGAGTATTTTGTTACAATCGGGGAAAAGAAGTTCCTCGGTTTTGGTGATGGAATATACCAGGCATTTCTGGATTGCAATGCCAAAGCTTTCAAATATCTATGCAGGTTAGAAATTGCAAAAATGCTGGATACCATGGATTTAACAAATCCTGTAAGTGTCCTTCATGAATTGAATCAAAAGAAAGTCATCATGTTATTGGGCTATCTTTTTGATGAATATCATGACAAGGATGGAAACCCTGTGTGGAGATGCACTGTAGCTGTTGAAGGCCTTTATGGAGATTTTGTTTCAGAAGGAATATCAAAAAAAGAGGTAAAACAGAAAGCTGCTGCTATGGTGGTTGATGTTCTTGTGAATGCAGAGGAGGAATAGTGTATGGAAAACTCAATTCTTGCGTATGCATTTAATTCAGAAAATAAGTTGGTTCACATTGATAGTGTGAAGAATGGTTTGGAATGTGGATGTATTTGTCCAGGTTGCAAAGAGAAACTGGTAGCAAAAAATGATGGAAAAGTAAGAGAACATCATTTTGCTCATGTCAGCGGAAATGATTGTGGAATTGGGTATCAGACAATCAGACATATCTGGGGTAAAGAATTGATTGTTGCAAATCTGCTGGTTCCAGTAGCTCTTAATGGAAAAAAAGGATTTATAAAGACTAATCAGATTGGGATGGAAATAACCTTAAGTGATTTAAATATCATTCCTGATGTTTTTGCCAGAGCCGGATTACAATTCGATTATATGGGGCTTTCATTTACAACAGACGTTCCTCTTATTGTTGAAATTTATGTTACCCACAAAGTTGACGATGAAAAGGCTGCCATAATAAAAAAGGCTGGTATACCTGCAATTGAAATAGATTTGTCAAAATCTACTGCTATGACAAAAGAAGAATTGGCAAAGGATCTTTCGAATCAGGAAAACTGGAACATCATAAATGATAAGGTTGGAGCTCAATATACTGCAGGTATTCAAGGCTATGTAAATAGTTTGCTGAATGCATACAGGGGAGCCATAGTTCAGCCCACATATAATAGATCCACTCCAAGAAGATCAAATTATCATCGAAGTTATCGAAAGAATCGTCGATTTTAAGGATTTATCCTTTTATGTGCCTGGAATTCTTACGAATTCTGGGCGTTTTTATTTACAATGCCGCTCTATGACACCTAAGAACTGTATAATTTTAAGTAAAATCTCCAATAATTTTGTTTGATAAATCGTGATATTTATAACGTTTTCTCAAAATTTGTGATATAATAGCATAGAGGAATTTTATGACTCCAGGATATGTTGATTATGATAAATTATGGAAATTAATGAAAGCCAGAGGTATAAAAAATAAAACGGAACTTATTCCTATGGCTAATATTTCTACGAACATTTTGGCAAAACTTAATAAAGGTGAATTCATTTCGATGGATAGTCTTCAAAAGATATGTATTGCTTTAGGTTGTGATGTTGGTGACATCTGCGTAGTTAATAATACTGATGAAAATTAAAAGGTGAGTTTTATATGGCAATTCCAGATTATCAGAGTTGTATGCGTCCACTTCTAAAAAAAGTTGAAGATGGCAAAGTATATAAGTTTAAGGATCTTGTTGAAGCATTGGCACAAGATTTTCATTTAACAGATGATGAAAAAAACGAACTTATTCCTAGTGGAGTTCAATCTGTAATTAATAGTCGTGTAGGCTGGGCAAGAACATATTTAACTAAAGCTTTGTGTTTAGAGAGTCCTCAGAAAGGAATGGTAAAGATAACCGAAAGAGGAAAGAAATTCCTGTCGAGTGCTTCGGAAAAGATAACGACAAAGGATCTTCAACAATTTGAAGAATTTATAGACTTTGTTAATTCATCTAAAAAAACAAATAAAAAAGAAGTATCCGAATCTATTGCTCAACAAAATATGACTCCAGAAGAAGCTATTGATTATGGAACACAGATGTTGAATCAAGATTTGGCTTCTGATTTGCTTGCCAAGATTCTTACAAAAGATGACAAATTTTTTGAGAACCTTGTTGTACAGTTACTTGAAAAAATGGGTTATGGCGGTGATTTTGAAGATTCAAGTGATGTTGTAGGTAAAACAGGCGATGGTGGAATTGATGGCATCATTAAGGAAGATAAATTAGGTTTTGATACAATTTATGTTCAGGCAAAAAGATATACAGATGCTTCCGTAGGAAGACCTGATTTACAGAAATTTTCTGGTGCTTTAGCAGGAAAGAATGCAACAAAAGGCGTTTTCATTACAACAAGTAAGTTTGCTGATACAGCAAAAGAATATGTAAAAACACTTTATAATCAGAAGATTATTTTGATTGATGGAAAAAAACTTTGTGAACTCATGATTGAATACAATCTCGGTGTTGCTACAAATAAAACAATTGAAATTAAGAAAATCGATACAGACTTTTTCGAAGAAGAATAGGAAAGGGTAAAATGAACAATTACGCAATTAAGAAACTTGAAGATGATCTTTGGGAAAGTGCAGATAATTTAAGAGCTAATTCTAAGTTGACTTCAAATGAATACTGTATGCCTGTTTTAGCTCTGCTTTTTTTACGCTATGCATATGGAAGATTTATTAGAGTTAAAAATGAAATAGAAAATGATCCAAATAGACCTCGCAGACATGGAGTAGCTCTTCCTGTTGAAGCAAAAGATTTTGCTTCTAAGAGTGCGATTTTTCTTCCAGAAGAAGCACAGTATAGTTACCTTGTAAATCTTCCAGATGGGAAAGATATTGGTGAAGCTGTTAATACAGCAATGAAACTTGTTGAAGAACAGAATGAAAAACTTTCCGGTATCCTTCCACAGAATTACAATAATTTTGATGCAACTCTTTTAAGAGAACTTGTCCGCCTCTTCAATAATGATGCTCTTGACGATGTTGGTGGTGATGTTATGGGACGTATTTATGAATACTTCCTTAATAAGTTTGCAAAGAACATTGCTAGTGACGATGGCGTTTTCTTTACACCAAAATCACTTGTAAAAATGATTGTTAATATTATTGAGCCACTCAAAGGTATTTTACTTGATCCTGCCTGTGGTTCTGGCGGTATGTTTGTTCAGTCTGGTGATTTTGTTAATTCAAAAGGTATGAATGCCAATCAGAACCTTACCTTCTATGGTCAGGAAAAAGTTGATTACAATGCAAAACTTTGTTTGATGAATATTGCCGTTCATGGATTGAATGGTGATGTAAAATCGGGAGATGAAGCAAACTCGTTCTATCATGATGCTCATAACCTTAATGGGAAATGTGATTATGTAATGGCTAATCCTCCTTTCAATGTTGATAAAGTAAAGTCAGAAACTGCCGAAGGAGCAGGTCGTCTTCCATTTGGAATGCCAGGAGTTAACAAAGCTAAAGAAGTAGGAAATGCAAACTATCTTTGGGTCAACTATTTCTATTCTTATTTGAAAGAGACTGGACGAGCAGGTTTTGTTATGGCAAGTTCTGCTACTGATAGCCAGGGAAAGGATAAAGAAATACGAGAAAAACTTGTAAAGACTGGTCATGTAGATGTAATGGTTAGTGTAGGCAATAACTTTTTCTATTCGGTAACTTTGCCATGTTCTCTCTGGTTCTTTGATAAAAGTAAAGCAGATGGAATAAAAGATAAAGTTCTTTTCCTGGATGCAAGAAATTATTATACAGTTGTTGACCGTAAAACTAATGAATGGACTGAAAATCAGCTTAATAACTTGAAAGCAATTGTCAGTCTCTACCGTGGTGAAAAGTCTAAGTATGAAGAAGTAATCAATGCTTATCACGAAGAATTTGCTTCTTACCCAAAGTGTAATAACGAACTTGAAGGTCATTCATATGACGAAGGTTTTGAAACAGTAATTACTAATCTCGAAGCACTTCTTGAAGAACAACAGATTCAGTCAAAAAGAGAAATAGCACAAGCAGAACTTAATGCAAAGAATTTGAAAGAAGCCCTCAAAAAAGCAAAAACTAAGGAAGAAAAAGATAATCTTAAGGCTAATGCAGGTGAAACAAATAAGAAAGAAGTTGAAGAAAACTGGAATCAGAAAATGGATTCAACTCGGGAACTTATTGTTCATGCAAAAGATGCACATTGGTTATATAGCAAATTTGGAAATGGAAATTACCAGGACATCCCAGGTCTTTGTAAAATAGCTTCCATTTCTGATATTGAAGAAAAAGGCTGGTCTCTAACTCCAGGAGCTTATGTAGGTGTTGCAGAAACTGAAACTGAAGATGAAAACTTTGAAGATAGAATGAAAGAAATTCATAGAGAACTTGCAGGTTTGAATGATGAAAGTAATAAGCTTATGCAGATCATTCTGAATAATGCAAAAACTTTGGGGTTAGGGGAATAAATATGTCAAATGAACTCATTCCATTATCTGAAATATTTAATGATAAACTTTTTAGAATTCCAGATTATCAGCGTGGTTATGCATGGAAGCAAAAACAATTGGCTGATTTTTGGGATGATATTATAAATCTTAATCCCGAACGTTCTCATTATACAGGACTTCTTTCAATAAAGAAAATTAAAGATTCAAAAGAAATTGAAAAGAGTCTTGGAATTGATAAGTGGTTAATTGATAGTGGATATTCATTGTATAGCATTGTTGATGGTCAGCAGCGATTAACAACAATAAGCATTTTGCTAAATGAAATTGTTCTATTTGTAAAAGATCAAGAAGAAAACAAAGATAAAAGTAATTCGGAAATTTTCTTGAATACAGTACGTTTAGATAAAATCATTGATAAATATATTTTACAAAAATATCCTCAATCAGAACATTTAACATCATATATTTTTGGATACGATAAAGATAATCCAAGTGCTTTGTATTTAAGATATAAAATTTTCATGGAAGATAATGCACCTACAGTTACAGAAACTTATTACACCAAGAATCTTAAGCATGCAAAACAGTTCTTTAGAAATAATTTGCAGCAATTATTTGATAATGAAAAATATGATGGCTTATTTAAGCTTTATCAAAAACTAACACAAAAATTAATGTTTAATATTCATGAGATTGGTGATGATTATGATGTATTTGTTGCTTTTGAAACAATGAATAACAGAGGTAAACGTCTTACAAACCTTGAATTATTAAAGAACAGATTAATTTACCTTGCAACGTTATATCCAAATACAGAATATGATGAAACAAATAAAGAAAATTTACGGGATACAATTAACAGAACCTGGCAGGAAGTTTATACAGAACTGGGGAAAAATGAAAATGCACTTCTTTCTGATGATGATTTCTTGCGTGCCCATTGGATTGCTTATTACACATATTCGCGTAAAAAGGGCGATGATTATATTCATTTTCTTTTTGATAAGTATTCCGCAAAGAATATCTATGAAAAAAAGTCTGTATTGATAACTGAACCCGAATTAGATGAGTTAAAAGATGATACAGAAGCTACAGATGAAGAAATTGAAGAAACAGAAAGTAATGAACAGGAAGAACTTGAATCAAAAATTGTTTCTAAATTATCTCCTGACGAAATTAATAATTATGTATTAAGCCTCCAAAACTTTGCTAAATATTGGTACGAAACATTTTTCCCAAGAAATAGTAATTCATTAACTGATGAAGAAAAACTTTGGATTGAACGTTTAAATCGTGTGAATATTGGTCACTTCAGACCAGTTGTAATGGTAATCAACAGTTGCAGACATTCACCTGTTCAAGAAAGAATTGATGCTTATAAGGCAATTGAAAGATTCTTGTTCGTATGTTTTAGAATTGGATTTTTCCAGGCATCATTAAAAAGTAGTGAATATTTTAAAGATGCACGAGAAATTCGTCTTGGAAATCTTTCCTTAAAAGCTTTTACAAAGAAAATCAATGATTTTGTAGATTCAAAAGTTGGTTCAGCAATAAAAGGTTTTATTACTCATATGGATGATTATTTTAAGAGTAATAATGGTTATTATTCTTGGAAAACATTGAAATATTTCTTTTATGAATATAATGCAGAACTTTCACTTGCAAACAAAAATGGAAAAGTTATTAGCTGGGATGACTTCATTAAGTTTGAAAAGGAAAAAGTTTCTATAGAACATATACTGCCACAAACAGCAACAAAGTATTATTGGAAGAATATGTTCCGACAATTTAATGATTCTGAAAAGAAAAAGTTGACCGGAACATTAGGAAATCTCTTACCACTAGATTTAAGCATAAATATTAAATTGCAGAATGATAGTTTTGAAGAAAAGAAGAATCCGACACAAGGTAGTAACCGTCGTGGATATTTGAAAGGTTCTAATTCTGAACTTGAAGTTGCAATGCTGCCAGATTGGACAGCAAAAGATATTTACGACAGAACAATAAAACTTCTTCACTTTATGGAAAGAAGATGGAATTTAAAGTTTACAGAGGATCAGCTGAAAAGTTTATCTTATGTAGAATTCGTAAATGACGGTAGAGCAATACCTGAAGAATTACCTAAGGAAGAATAATATGAACACAGAAATCGAAATACAAAAGAATAATGACTTTGCAAATGTTGTTCTGATGATTAAACAGGCACAAATTAAAGCCTATTCTTCGGTAAACCGTGAATTAATTGATTTGTATTATAATCTCGGAAAATATATCAGCATTAAAGTTGAAAACTCTCTTTGGGGAAAGGGTGTTGTTAAAGAACTTGCAAATTATATTCAAAGCAATTCTCCAGAACTAACAGGATTTTCAGACAAAAATCTTTGGAGAATGAAGCAATTTTATGAGACATATAAAGATGACGAAAAACTCTCACCACTGGTGAGAGAATTAAGCTGGACAAATAATCTCATAATTTTTAGTAGGACAAAATCATCTGAAGAAAGAGCTTTTTATCTGGAAAAAACATTGCAGGAAAAATATACAAAGCGTGAACTCGAACGTCAGATTGATTCTAACCTTTATGAATCTTCAAAAGAAAATGCACTTATTGTGTCTCCTGTTGTTCAGAATCTTGTTCCAAATGCAAAAGAAATTTTCAGAGATAATTATACACTTGAGTTTTTAGGATTGCCTGCAGCACATGATGAAAAAGATTTAAGAAAAGCATTGGTTTCTCACATGAAGCAGTTTGTTCTTGAACTTGGAAAGGACTTTATCTTTATTGATGAAGAATATCGCGTTCAAGTTGGAAATTCAGATTTCTTTATTGATCTTCTCTTTTATCACAGGGAATTGCAGTGTCTTGTTGCATTTGAACTCAAAACAGGAAAGTTTGAGCCTGAACATTTAGGACAGTTGAATTTCTATTTGGAAGCATTAGACCGTGATGTAAAGAAAGAAAAAGAAAATCCAAGTATAGGAATTCTTTTATGCCGTGATAAAGATGATGATGTTGTGGAATATGCTTTAAGCAGAAGCCTTTCTCCTGCAATGGTTGCAGAATATAAACTTCACTTACCAGACAAGAATCTTCTCCAGTCAAAAATCAAAGGTTTGCTGGATACAATTGAAACTGGAGATGAGCAATGAAAGAAGAGTGGAAGAAAGTAAAGCTGGGTGAGTTGTATGAAGTTCATAATGGATTGTCAAAAGGAAGTAAATTCTTTGGCTCGGGTTATCCTTTTTTGTCTTTCTCAACAATTTTTAATAATTGGTTTATTCCAGAAAGATTAATTGATTTAGTGCAATCAACAGAGAAAGAGCAAAACACTTTTTCTGTTAAAACTGGGGATGTTTTTATTACTAGAACTAGTGAAACAGCTGATGAATTAGGGATGAGTTGTGTTGCTTTAAAAGATTATCCTAAAGCAACTTATAATGGATTTTGTAAAAGATTACGTCAAATACAGTCAGAATATGAGCTGGATAATAGATATATCGGATATTTTTTGCGAACCCCGTTATTTCGTTCGAATTTTCTAAGTTTATCAGGAGCAATGACAACAAGAGCAAGCCTTAAAAATGATGATTTACTTGCAATGGAAATAAATCTTCCTCCTCTTCCAACACAACAGAAAATAGCTGCTGTTCTTGGGGCTTACGATGATTTGATTGAAAACAACCGCAAGCAGATAAAACTTCTGGAAGAAGCCGCACAAAAACTGTATAAAGAATGGTTTGTAGAATTGCATTTTCCAGGATGGGAAAATACCAAAATTGTAGATGGGATTCCTGAAGGGTGGAAGAAAGACCATATAGTCGATATTGGTGAATTTAAAAGAGGTAAGACAATTACAAAAGATCAGACTATACCAGGTTCAGTCCCTGTTGTAGCTGGAGGTTTAGAACCTGCTTATTACCATAATGTGGCAAATACAGAGTCCCCAGTAATAACAGTAAGTGGATCTGGAGCAAATGCAGGATTTACAAGATTGTACAATGAAAAGGTTTGGGCTTCAGATTGTTCTTTTTTGGATGCATCCAAATGTGAAAATCTATTCTTTATATACTGTTGTTTAAAAACAGCTACAGCAACAATAGACAATTTGCAAAAAGGGGCTGCACAACCACATGTTTACGCAAAAGATATTAATGCTTTGGAAATGTTGATACCGAACGATGAAGTTCTTTCTAATTTTGATTTAATAGTAAAAAATTACTTTATAAAAATTAAGGACTGTCAGGTTACTATTCGAGAAAGTCAGGCAACACGTGATGAACTCTTACCAAAACTTATGTCCGGTGAAATTGATGTTTCAGAAATAAAACTTCCAACGGTGGAGGAATAAATGATAAACGAATTCTGTGAAAATACACTTGTTCAAGGTGCGACAGTAGATTTACTCAGAGATGAACTTGGCTGGAATGTTGATTATGCCAAAGATCGGGAAGTTTTGGCTACAGAAAACTCAGAAGGAACATTCGGACGCACAAGCCAGAAGCAGATTATTCTTCCAAAGGATTTTAAGGCTGCAGTAAAAGCTCTCAATCCTTGGATTACACCAGATCAAATTGAAACTGTACTCGAAACATTGGAAAGCGTGCTTGCAACAAACAACCTTATTTCCATAAACAAAGAAAAGTATTACTACATCAGAGACGGCATCCCACTTGAAACAAAAACACAGAATGGAGAAAAAGTAGAACGAAAAGTTCAGGTAATTGATTTTGAACATCCTGAAAATAAAGATTTAAATAATTTCCGTGCAGTTCAGGAACTTTGGATAAAAGGACCTATGCATACCAGAAGAACTGATGTTATTGGTTTTGTAAATGGAATTCCTCTGTTATTTGTTGAATTAAAAAAGGACACTGTTGATGTTGAAAATGCATATAAAGACAACTACAGGGATTATCTTGATACAATTCCACAACTTTTCTATTACAATGCTTTTTTAATGTTGAGCAATGGGGATGAATCAAAAGTTGGTACTTTGAATTCTCCATACAAGTTTTTCCATGACTGGAAGCGTCTTGATGAAAGTGAAGAAGAAGGTTCTACTGATGCTGAAACTATGCTTAGAGGTATATGTAATAAGAATAATTTCCTTGAACTCTTCAAATATTTCATACTTTTTGACACTTCTGACGGAATTACAGCAAAAATTATGGCTCAGAACCACCAGTATCTTGGTGTAAAAAAAGCTGCAGAAGCATACCTAAATCGCCAGTTTAACAATGGTAAGCTTGGTGTTTTCTGGCATACACAAGGGTCTGGTAAGAGTTATTCCATTGTTTTTCTTTCAAAACTTATCCGCGAAAAATTCGCTGGTAGTCCAACAATATTAATCATTACTGACAGAAAAGAGCTTGATACACAAATTTATAATACTTTTGAAAATTGTGGACTGTTAAAAGGACTAACAGCAAAACAGGCTCGTGCACAAAGTTCCACAGACTTAATTACAAAACTTGGTGGAACACAAGGTTTTATATTTACTTTAATTCAGAAATTCAATAAACCTGGACTTCCTCCAATCAAACCTAATCACGATATTCTTTTAATAAGTGATGAAGCCCATCGTACACAAAATGGTTTCTTTGCCGGAAATATGGTGGACCTTTTGCCAACAGCTTCCAGAATTGGATTTACAGGAACTCCTCTGTTAGATCATGACGAAATAACAGCAAGAACATTTGGTGGATACGTTTCTCAATATGACTTTGCTCGTGCTGTTAAAGATGGTGCAACGGTTCCATTGTTTTATGAAAATCGTGGAAAGAAAATAAAAGGAATTAAAACTCCAGAAATCACAGAAAAAATCCGTCAGGCTATTCAGAATTGTGATGAACTTGAAGACGAAGATGAAGAACGAAAAGCAAAAGAAATGGATAAACTGGAAAAAGAATTCAGTAAGGAATTCACTCTTTTGCGAAGTGACGAAAACTTAAAGCCAATAGCAGAGGATTTTGTAAAACATTATTCAGAACACTGGCAATGCGGCAAAGCCATGGTTGTTTGTCTTGATAAGATAACCTGCGTAAAAATGTACAACTATGCTATGGATGAATGGCAAAAAGAAATTACAAGGGCAGAAAATCTTGTAAAAAATGCTTCAACTCAACAAGAGAAATTAGAATTAAATCGAAAACTTACCTGGCTCAAAGAAACAGAAATGCGTGTTGTAGTTAGTCAGGAACAAAATGAAGTAGCAAGATTCAAGAAATGGGGATTAGATATAAAACCTCATCGCCAGTGGCTGGTTGATCATGAATCTGGTGATGATTCTGCTGATAAACTTTTCAAAAAAGACGACGGACACTTTAGAATTGTTTTTGTCTGTGCCATGTGGCTTACAGGCTTTGACTGTCAGACTTTAAGTTGTCTTTATTTATATAAACCTCTTGAAGCTCATACACTTATGCAGACTATTGCACGTGCAAATCGTGTTGCAGAAGGAAAAGAAAACGGATTAATTATTGACTACATTGGTATTGATACAGAACTTCGTAAGGCTTTAGCAAATTATACTGCCAACAAAGATAAACCAAAGACTGACCCAACAATCGATACTGAAGAACTTAATAAAAACATCCGTGAACTTATTAAGAAGAATGAAGATTTCTTAAATAAACATGATATAAGTGTCGCAGAGATTCTTGAGTCAAGCGGATTTGCAAAGATTAAACTTGTAAAACAGGCAGCTGGTAAATTACTTACTCCTGTTGAAACAAAGAAAACATTCTCTACATATGCTAGTGAACTTATTCGCCTTGTAAAATACGCAAATGAAGATGATATAAATGATATTGTCAGAGAATACAGAACTATTGAAGAGATTTATAATAAACTTCAGCCAAAGAAAAAAGATTTTGACTATGAAAATCTTCGTGTTGAAATCAATGACATCATAAATGAAAATATTGAAGTTGAAGTTGATGATGAGAATCCAATTGAACCAATTGATATTAGCAATATAAACTTTGATTTGCTCAAAAAAGTCTTTGAAAGAATAAGTCATCCAAATCTTGCTATCAGAGATCTTGATGTGTTGATTGCAGAAAAAATTGATAAACTTCTAAAACAGAATTCTGGAAAGAAAAGAATTGATTTCTATGCTCGCTACCAGGAAATAATTGATCAGTTTAATAAAGCTCAAGATAAGGCCGAAATTGAAAGAATTTTCGAAGAACTTATGGAACTGGCAAAGGATATTACAGAAGAAGAGCAGCGTTTTGTACGGGAAGGCTTTGAAACAGATGAAGAACTTGCCGTATATGATTTACTTTTCAAGGAAGGGCTCACAAAAGAAGACATTAAGCAAATCAAGAAGCTCGCAAAAGATGTTCTTGTAAAGGTAAAGTCTTTGATTGCTGAATTCAATAAGCCTTTTGAAAAACGAGAAACAAAATCTCAGATTGATACAGCAATCCGAGACATGCTTTATTCTGAACTTCCAGATGCTTATGATGATGAAATTGTCGAAAAACAGAGGGTAATTTACGATTATTTCTATGATCACTATAGAGCAGCGTAAAGAAGGGAAATAATGGATTCGAATCATTTAAAAAAAAGACAACATTATGTTTGGCGTGAATATTTAAGAGGATGGGCTACCCCAGATAATCCAGAACGAGTATTTTGCTTAAGGAATGGAAAAGAGCCATTCCCAGCAAATTTAATGAATCTTGCCCAAGAGAAATATTTTTATCAAATTGAAGAACTCTCTGCTGAGGAAATAGATTTCATAAAAATATTTGCAATTAATGATCAAAATCCCTTTATAAGGGAAATTGATATGAATTGGTTATCGACCTATTGTGCTGTTTTTTCATACATAAGATTATTTGAATCTTTAGGATATAAAGATGAACAGTTTTCTAAATTATTAACTGTAAATGCCGGTGAAGAATTTCAATCTAAGATTGAAGAATCAGCCAGTTATTTAATTGATATGCTACGAAATGATGACATTTCTTTCTTTTCTGAAGAACAGGGACGTATAGATTTTTCATTGTATATTACCAACCAATATTTTAGAACAAAGAACATAAAGGAAAAAATAAAGAATACTGCATCAAAAATTCAATCTATTGATTTTGAAAAGTGTTGGAAAGTTCTAAGATACATAATGGCCTCTAATTTAGCTTACTCTATTGCTATAGTCCATGCTGATTATCATATTTGTTTGTTAAAAAATGATACATCCATAAATTTTATAACAGGAGACCAACCTGTTATAAATTCTAAAGTAACCGAAGAAGAACTTGGTAAAAAAATAAGTGAATTGGATTTCTATTATCCCATTAGTCCTTCAAGAGCAATTTTAATCACCAAAGATTCTGATAAACTAGGAATTATACAAGTATCTGAAAAAGATGTTTTACATTTCAATCATTTAATAAAAGTACATTCATTAGAGGAGTTATTTGCCTTAAATGAAAAAGATTTTGATGCATAACCATCTTTTGTTTTTAAATAGCTAAAGAAGGGAAATGAAATATAATGGAAATGGAACCAAGAGAAGTAAAAATCCACGGTATCTACCGTCACTTTAAGAACAAATATTACATCGTAGAAGATGTTGCTTATCATTCAGAAACCAAAGAGGAATACGTTGTGTATCGTCGTCTTTATGATGACAATTCTCTCTGGATTCGTGAGAAGCAGATGTTTTTGAGCGAAGTAGACCATGAAAAATATCCAGACGTAAACCAGCGATGGCGATTTGAACTTGTAGAGGATGTAGGGAAGTAAAATGAAAAAATCACTCTTTACAATCTTTGCATTATGCCTCCTCTCATTTTCAGCATGTGCACAATCATCAAAATCTACAGGTGACAAAACTATGGGAACAACAATAAACGTAACTGTAAATGGCGTAACAAAAACAGCAACTCTGGTTGATAATGTTGCAACAAAAGCTCTTCTTGAACTTCTTGCAAAAGGCAATGTAACTGTAAAAACCGATGACTACGGCGGATTTGAAAAAGTCGGAACTTTCGGAACAAAACTTCCAACAGCCAATTCCCAGATTGATACAGTTCCAGGAGACATCGTTCTTTATCAGGGAAACAATATCAGTTTCTTCTATGACAATAACGGCTGGAGTTACACAATGCTTGGTAAGCTTGATATTGCCGATGTAAAGGAAATCAAAACTTCCCTTGCAGCAGGGAAGGGCAAGACTGATATTATTCTGAGTCTGAAGTAGGGAAAAATATGAAAATTGAATCAAAAAAATGGAATTGGACTCGTGAGCCTAAAGATTATTCCATCACCGATGACAAAATTGAAATCATAACTGCATCTCATACAGACTTATGGCAGAGAACTTATTATCACTTTAGAAATGACAATGCACCTGGATGCTTTAAGCAATTCCGTATTCTTTTTCTGAAATAAGAATCATAAGCTGCTCAAGATTATATTCTGGAACAAGACAAGTTTCTGGCGTGCCCATGAAGAAATAAAGTTTGATTCAGTTTTCTGATTTTTCTTTTTAAAAACTATTTTTTAAAAGAATTCAAAAATACTATTCTTTAAATATGAAAGACGGAAAACCAGAATCACTTGCAGAGTAAACGTAAATTTAATTTGCGGATACTTTAGGACTGATACTATTTTTGTTTTATAAGTCTCCGAAAATTTAATTAAATTATCTAGAGTACAGTCTCATTATTTTCCTACAGCTTTTAATTTATTAAAAATATTCTGATATAAATAATAAATTTTATCTTTTATTGAAACATGATGGTATGTATAAACGGTTTTTATATTTCCATCAAATTCGTATTCATACCAACATTCTTCTCCTTCATTGTCGTACTCATGAATCAGATTTCTGAATTCATCATACTCGTACCAACTTTCAAGTTTATCTGCTCTTTTCCAATGAATTTCATTACCCTTTTCATCGTAATCAAACCAAGTTTCTTCTCCTTCATTGTTGTATTCATGAATCAGATTATTGAATTCATCATACTCGCACCAAGTTTCAAAACCATCTGCTCTTTTCCAATGAATTTCATTACCCTTTTTATCGTAATCAGTACAAATAATTTCCTTATTACTATTATCAAACCGGTATTCTTGATTACCATAACCTTTATCATAAATTAAGTAACCATTTTCATCAAAACTCTGTTCACAGCCTTCAGAGTTTTTCCAATGAATTAAGTTACCGTTATTACTATAAGTATTTTCATATGTAATTGTTTTTTCTATTCCATTACTATAAATCTTACGTGTTAAAGTATAATTTCCTTGTTCATCATATTCATTCCAGTCTTCCCATAAACCATTTGCTTCATAAATAGTTAAATCACGAGTTGTATCAATTCTCTCAATTAAAATCAGTTCAACTAATTTATTTTTTATTTTACCATTAACGAAGACCTTCTTTTTTAATGATTTCATAAGATCATTCTTATTCATATCCATTTTCCTAGTTATAAAAATTATTTAAGCATATATCTTCTTAGATATTCTTTTCGATTTGTATCTGTAAATGTTATTTTTTCGTAAAATTTACGTTTACACCATAAGAGAGTTTTCATTGTTTTACTTTGCTATTCTTGCCATTTCTGAAATTTCCCATTTCCAATCTTCTACAAACCAGTCAGGAGAAACTGGTTTTGCATTATGTCCGAATGTCATAAGCCATTCCTCAATTCTGTAATATTGAGTTGAAGAGAAAGTTGCTATTGTTGTATTTCTAGTGTCGTCTTCCTCAAGTTTTTCATCATCAGCAAGTACCATTTCACGGATAACAGCCCTGGCATCTCCATAAAACTCTATTTTAAATTCATGTATTTCATCAGTAAAGAAGGCACCAAATTTTCCGCCCCCACATCTGGTTTCAAAAGCATAATCACCTGGAAGTTCAAAATCAGAATCTGTTATAACAAGGTTCTTTATTCTTGTTATTGAAAATAATCTTTCTGCATTTCTTTCTTCAGAAAAGCCGAAAAGAAAAATACCGTCATCCATAAGTAACTGATAAGGTCGAACACGACGATGGGTAGTTTCTGTATTCCACCTGCCATTGTAGTCAAATTCAATTACCTTATTTTCCTTAATAGCTTCCCAGATTGTATTCCAAATCAATTTATCATATTTAATCTGTGGTCTGGCCGGCAAAGCAATTCTGTTTACATAATCAGGTTCATGATTTTTAATAACGCTTTGCGACAATAAATCAATGATATTTTTTGCATCTTCATAAAGTGGTGTGTCTTTGAAATGACTAAGTAGAATCTTTGCACTTGCGATAACTTCAACATCTTCATCACTTAAGCTGTAATTCGGCATATCGAATTTTTCATAGTAATAATAACCGCGTTCTGATGAATTGTAAGCAATAGGAGCCATCATTGAGTCACGCATAAATTCAATATCTCTACTAATTGTTATAACACTTGTTTCCAGTTCAGATGCAAGTTCATTCGTATTAGGATATGTTCCTGAAAGAATTTTTTTATGTATTTTTGAAATCCTTACAAGTTGAGGATGATTCATTGATTTTCTTTTTGTTTTTGCCATATGAAAAAAACTCCTTTATAAGATTACATTATAACATAGGTATCTATCAATTCATGATAGACTAAAGAAAGAAAACTCAAAATAAAATTTGTATTTTTAGAATGGTCTATCATTATCTGAAAGACTGGAGTGTATATACTATATGAGAAGAAATTAAATTCCAAAATCAGTATAAAAATAGTATTCAAAAAATTAAAAGGTTAATTATTAAACTGGAATTCAAAAGGTATGGAAGAATAGAGAATGGAAGATTTATTAGAATTTTATAATGAACTAATGGATGAACATATTCCTTCGGGAAATGATGGATTAAATTTAATTGAAAGAAGAATTCTTCTTGAAGTATTGAACTCAACTGAAGATACAGAAAATTGCAGGAAATTGATAATTAATGTTCTTCAGAGAATGAGAAATAAAATAGACAAATATATATGTCGAATTACATGCAATGATTGGTTAAGATATTCTCTTATTAGCGGAAAGGGTGAATTCGGAGATATTCATTCTGGAAATTTAGCAGTACTTCCTGTTTATAGAGATTTATCAAAGAAAGGTTTAGTCAGCACATTTACTCCAAATTTAAAGGGGCCTAAAATTTATAATTTCACAAAAGCTGAACTACAGAATTCAGATTATAATCCCTTTATAGAGGAAAATAGGGAGCCCTTATGGCTAGATTCTGCTTTTCCAAATCTTTTATGTAATGGTTCTTCAGATATAAATGATGGTTTTTTTGATGAAATGTCAGAAAAAATTATTTTTCCGCACAACATAAATAATATTTGTGCAGTTATAGATGCTGTAATTGATAATCCTGATATTTCAGTTGAAGAATTAGTTTCAATTATTGAAGGTCCTGATTTTCCAACCGGCGGAGTAATTTATTCAAAAGACTTGTTAGAAATTTATAAAACGGGAACAGGTAAAATTAATATTCGCGGGAAATATATAATTCAAGGAAATCATATATTTATAACAGAAGTTCCATACCTTTCTTCAAATATTTCTATTATAAAAAAATTGCAAAATGAATTTATATCTGAAATAGAAAGTATATATGATGAATCTTGTAATAGAAATCCTGTACAAATAAATATTGAGTTAAAGAAAGAAACGGATATTAATTTTTTTGTAAAAAAATTAGAGAACAGTAAAGCTTTTAATAAAACTTTATTGATTGAGAATAAAGTCTTAGTTGATTTAGAACCTAAAATAGTAAATCTCCGAGAAATGATAGATCTGTATCTAAATAATAGATATCAAATTTTACAAGGAACATTAGATGAAAAGAACAGCACTATTAAAGCACAACTTAATGCTTTGAAAGAAAAATATGGTGATCCAAGACGAACTCAAATAATTATATAATGCTAATATTTCAGAGGAAGCAAATGATTTCAGATCCATTTATAAATCCTGATGTGGAAGACAATAAAAAATATGAAATACCAGAATTCGCAATTTTTGGGTATGAAACGGATATGTCCATTACAGATTTGATACAGTTAGGTTTTACTGAAATAAACCAAGTATTGGAAATCAATTATCATTATATCCTTTTATATGCACTTGGATGGTTGTTCTACGAAAAAGCAGATTTTGCCCAAGCTTATTTTGATGATATTGAGTTTGATGATCCAAAATTTGAAATCGAATGTGACAAGGCAGCCTTAAAGTATTTTACGGAAGCTTCGTATCAAGGATATGAAAAAGCTTTAGAAATGAAGATATTTATGCAAAATGAATATTAAATAGGACAGTTTCTGTTTTGTATTCTTTAGTTTTGATTTTGAGAGAGGAAATGAATGATAATTGATACAAATCAGCTTTATACAATTCTGGAAGATACTCCAGATGATCAGAATATTATGCTTGTTGGAAAGCACGGTATTGGAAAATCTCAAATTCTCACTGAATATTATTCTAAAAAAGGAATGCAGGTAATAACTTTATTTCTTGGACAGATGAATGACCCTGGAGATATCATAGGTCTGCCTGATAAAAATGAAAAAACTAATAAAACAGAGTTCCTTCTTCCATATTGGTTTCCTACAGATAATAAACCGATTATACTTTTTCTTGATGAGTTAAATCGTGCACGTCCAGAAGTACTTCAGACTATTATGGATTTAACCTTAAACCGTAAACTTGCAGGTAAAACTTTACCAGAAGGAAGTAGAATCGTAAGTGCTGTAAATGATGGAATAGACTATCAGCTTACTGAATTGGATCCGGCACTTGTCAGTCGTTTTAATATCTATGAATTTGATCCTACAGTGGATGATTGGCTCTCCTGGGCATGTGCTAATAATTTAGATCATAGAATTATTAGTTTTATTCAGGATAATCCAGATTACCTTGATGGGGACAGCACATATCGTCAGGAAGCAGGATTAAACAGAACACCTGATAGAAGAAGCTGGAAACGCGCTTCTGATGTTATGAAAAAATATAAAGTTCTTACAGATGATAAAAAAGCAATTTTTACTGGAATTGTAGGACAAGTTGCCACACGTTTATTATTTGAACATGTAAATTCTCACAGAATTCCAGGAGCAAAACAGATTCTTTTAGAAGACTTTGAGGATTGCATCACAGCATTAGAAGACTTATCCGTGCCTGAGTTGTGTACGGTTAATACTAACTTATTCAATTTTATAGATTCAAAATCTTATTTAAAGACTAAGAAGAAGAGTATAGCAAAGAACCTTGAACTCTATTATGACTTTCTTATTGATAATACATATAGCGAAGCCGTAGGCCATTTAGTAAGTCTTTGTTCTTCAGAAAAATATCCTGAAAGTTTGTTTTTTATAACAATGGAATGCCGCAAACTTTATGAAAAATTATTGGAATTTATGAATGGCGACAACTCAGAAAATTAAGACAATAATTGACCGCTGGTTTATAACAGAACCACTCCTTTTTTCAGCTTACTGTACTCATGAACTTGTTGAAAATCCTGAAATGGGTATTCCGTTTCGAACAGGTAAGAGAAAAATTGAGTACTCACCTAGAATAATTGAAAAATTAGAATTAGATAAAGTTGAAGAATGGCTGAAACTAGAGATATATAGAATTTTATTAGGACATCCATATCAACGTATTCCTAAGGGTGCAGAAAAGAAAAAAAATATTCTTCTCATGGCAAGTGATGTAACCATAAATCATTTTTATAAAGCGAAAGTTGATACAAGTGGTGTTAGATTTTTTAAGGATTATGCAATTCTATTTGGCATGACACATCCATTAGGATATCGTTATGACAAAAGGTCAGACGAATATCAGTTTTTTGAAAGGAATTTGAGAATTAATGATGATGAAAAAAGTCCGCATTTTGGTGATTTAGAAACGGTTGATGATTTGCCTTTTGAGCAATGGTATAAATGGGTTAATTTTCTTGTTAGTTGGAGAGCAAATGGTTCAGGGGAGGATCAAAATACTGGGTCCGAAAGAGAAGAAGTAGATAAGTCAGATAAAAAACCTTCTGATAAATATGATTTTTCTACTGGTGCCGACTTATGGCAGGAAGATGATGAAGTATTATTTCAGGTTCACGAAACAATAAACAAAGCTGCAAATCAGAAAGAATGGGGAAAAATTAATGCTGATTTAAAATCAGAAATTATTGCTAATACTTGTGTTCCAGTTGATTACAGAAAGATTTTAAATAGATTCAAATCTTCTATTTTGGCCTCAAATCGTAGCCTAACCAGAATGCGCCCTAATCGTCGTTTTGGTTACAGACAGATGGGGTGTCGTTATGAGAAAAAATCAAAAATTCTTATTGCTGTTGATGTAAGTGGTTCAGTTAGTGATGAAAACCTGAATCAGTTTTTCTCAATAATCAAAGAGTTTTTTAAATACGGAATTGATAAACTGGATGTACTTCAATTTGATTCAAGAACAAGTAAACCTATACAGCTTAAAAGAAATTTTGAAAAGATGAAGATAGTTGGCCGAGGAGGAACTGATTTTAATCCGCCCATGAAATTTTATCTGGAGCATTCAGAATATGATGGAATGATTATTTTTACTGATGGATGTGGTAATAAGCCTGTTTATGAAACAAAAAGAAAAATGAATGTTGTTTGGATTCTTATAAATAAAAAGGATTATGAAGCTGCTAATCTATGGATAAGTAATCTTAAGGGTAACCTGGCCACATATATTCCAATGGAGGATTAGTATTATGAATGCAGAAGATGAAATCGAATGTATATATTGGGAGAAAGTCTTTGATTCACTTTGTTATCATAATCGGGAAAGTTCTCGGATTAATCTACCTGTTAATGAATATCGAAATCAGCTTGAGGTTATATTTGAAGGCTTTGATGCAGATTTTATTGAAAACGAGCATAGTATTAGTATTAGTTGTAGGTTAAGAGATAATTATAATTTATTTTTTGATTTAGGGTTAATGACGGAATCTTATAATCATATTTTTGTTCGCTTCATGAAATATATACCTAATGGAAATATACAACTCTGTAACCCGGTTTTTCATAAAGTTCCATTCTGGGAAATAAATGAATTCATTCATAATTTCGAGAATTACTTGGCGGGATTACAGGAGGAATTCACAAAGCTTCCAAGAAAAGAAAAAGTTACAAATCTTATTCTGGAAATGATAAAGGCATATTTAATAAAAAATTTTGAAGAAAAAAATACAGTTTGGAAAGTTACCTATGAAGATGGTTTATATGTAATTTTCATTAGAGATGGTAGTGAAGTAAGAAAGATAAAACTGACAACTTCAAACTGGCGGGAAGAAATTGTGAAGTTTCTCTGAGTTTTTCTAATTTAATATTTACTATCAAAAGAGCAGTTATTTATTTTATCAATAAAGCAAGATAAATTAGTACTCGTTTCTATTAACTTAGGAATTATATTGTTAGAAATTCTATTTTGAGAATATTTTTCTTGTAGAGTTTTAATGAGTTCTTCTAGTTCGGAACGTCTCTTAGAAAGATTAGTTATGAAGATTTCTAATAAGGTAATATCATAATTGCTATTATCTATTGAGTTCCAAAATTTTTCTTCGTAAAGTTTTAATCTGCAGAAGAATTTTTCTGTTGATTGGATTTCTTTTTTTGATATACGATTAGTAAAATCAATCTCAAAAAAGCCTATCGCACAACCAACATGAAATATAATAGAATCAATTAAGTATAAATAATTATTCATTAAAAGTTTAGTTTTAGAAACTTCCATTTTATTCCTTATTAAAATATCTTCTTATCATAATTTGTATTCTTACAGCCAACATAATTCAACTTTTGAGTTATTAAGTAATTGAATCAAATCAGTCTGTTGAGTTGCTTCTGCTGCTATATTAATAATCTTTCCGCATGTTCTGGAATCTTGTAATGCATCATGAGCTTTATATTTGATTTCAAAATGGCTTCCTAAATCAGTAAGTCTGTGACTTTCAAGATCTGGCCAGATATTTCTGGCTACAGCTAATGAATCAAAATATGATAAGTTAGGAACTTCTAATCCATAATATGAACAACATTCTTTTATTACGTTCATATCAAAATTAGCATTATGAGCTACTAAAGGAACAGGATCTTTATTAATAAACGGCAGAATAATATTCTTCCAAACTTCAGGGAATAAAGGACTGTTTTTTACATCATCATATGAAAGTCCATGAATATCATCTGTGAACTCTGGGACAAAATATAAATCCACAGGTTTTATTAGGGATGATACAGATTCTACTTCAATTCCATTTTCGAATCTAACCAATCCAACCTGACAGGCACTATTTTTGTTATAATTCGCGGTTTCAAAATCAATTGCAATGTAATTTAATTTCATCATTTGGTAACTCCTGGAAAAAGAGTTTATCACCCGAGGTCTACCAAATGATGATAGAGATATTTCTAATTATTTTTTTTTGAATAATAATCCAGAACTTTTCTGGCAAACTGATAGGCATTTTTAATATCAACATTGCCTTCAAAGTACTGTTTTCGATAAACCATTCTACCATCAAAGAAATCTTTAATTTCTTGTAAAGTGATTTCTTTAATTTTTGGAGATGAAATAAGCTTTGTATAAACAGAAAGCATTACTGCAAAATCATTTAGAAGGGGAACCTTCATACAGCTGGAAATTGTTCCGTTTCCAATGCCTAGGTTTCCCTGCAACAGTTCAAAGTTTGTTTCCAGGTCACTCTTGAATCCAGGGGCAGCCTTAAAAGAGCTTAACATACAGACATTATGAGCACAGGCATTACGGATTCGGCGGACAGAATCAAAGTGTTTTGTATATTCACACTTAAGACGAAGATAATCATAATAAAAGGCATAGAAACTGATGAAATCATAGAAATTAATCATCTCAACAAAGTTCCATACGGCAGGGGAGTCCAGGTACTTCTCAAAATTGTTTCCACCATAGCCAGCAAGTTTTGAACCGGCAAGAATGGCTTCCTGAACCTTAGGATGGCATTCAAGGAATTTTTCAACAACTTCATAACCGTCATCAGCCGGGTTATTCTGACAGTCATTAATAAGCTTAACTTTCAGATAGTGTTCTAAGTCAATGGTCATTTTGAGCAAAAGCTTACGAAGGAACATATCAATAGTAGAAAGTTCAACCAGATGTCCAAAATCCAGTCCGATATATTTGCCACTTTTCGTTTGTTCAGTACAGGTTGAGCAGTACTGTTTTAGGCGGAAAAAGAAATTATTTTTTTCCAGGAATTCCTTTGCTTTTTCTTCATCTATTAAGTTGAAGGTGATACCAAGGTCATTTTTACAGTATTCAATAATTTCGGGAACAGTCAGTTTTTGGGATTTTTCTGATAATGGTTCTTTCTTGGACATTAGTATGCTCCTTTTTAAATAAATTATAACACAATAGTTTAAATAACGGTCTATCATGAATTGAAAGACAGCTGGCTTTATACTGATTCTAACCTGGAGGAATATATGAAAGAAAGTATTTATTATTTCTTTAAATACCATTTTTTTGGTAAAACGCGTTCTTTTATTAAACACATCTATAGGAAATATGTTCTCTGGTACAATTACTGGAGTGAGAAAAGACTCTGTAAACGGCAGGAAAGACATAATAAGCATTTTAGATGGTCTAAGGAAAATGTAGAGAAAACAAATTATTTAAATCAATATCTTACTAATCTTATGGAAGAAGTTTATTCGGATTGTGTTGCGCTTAAAAAACAACATGACAAATGGATTTCAGAAGGAAAGAGTTACTACAAGAATTATGAAATCATAGGCTATATAGTTCATACTGAAACTGATCCTGACAATTACGGAATAAGAAAGACAAATTTTACTGAAGCACAAGATTATGTAACTGATAATAAAGCCTGGTGCATTCGTTTAAGCGATCCGGAGTTTTGTAAAACAGAACTTCTTAAAGAAAATCAGTTTAAGAATTACAGATGGTGGGGTACTGAATTTTCGGCAACGCTAAAGGAACATGGTGTTGAGAATACTTGTGCATTTCTGGATTCTTTTCTGAATGTAAATAAAGCATATTCACTGAAAGATTTTGTTCGGATGACAGAAGACAATTTTTGCAAAAATATAGAGGTTAATTATGTTTATTGAATGTGAATTTGAGGAAATTAAAGAGAAAAACTGGACAGTGTGGCAATTGGATAAAAGGTCTAAAGAAGTTGTTAAAAGACGAAATGCCTTGGATCAGAATTTTGAATGGTCTGAAAAAAATGTAGCCCATATGATAAAACTTTTTGCCACAGTAAATAAACTCCAAAACACAATGTATGACGAAGTTGCTCAGATGAAAAATGATTTTGATGAACTTACCAAAGCAGGTGTTGAACAGTACAAAAATTACAATATCGAAGCTCATATTCATTTGAAGCGAGGCCTTAAACTTCCATTTGCAGATGATTACCTTCTTGATTTTATGGAATATTTTTCTGAATTTGATTTTTACATGACTGGTGTTCAAGCAAACTTTAAGTGGGAAATGGAAAGCAGGGAAAAACAGCTTCATTTAGATTTGAACTGGAATATTGAAATATTCGATTATTTCCGGAAAAACGATGATAAGAATCCATACATTCCTTATATTTTTCATACAGTCTGGCAAGATGGCGATATTTATTCTCTGGAAGATTTGCTTTATATAGAACCGGAAGATTTTGTTATCTGCAAGGAGGTTAATTTTTCGAAATAATTCTATATCTATCATCAATTGATAGATATAGGAGGTTATAGTAATTCTATCAGAATACTTGGAGGTAGGTCATGGCTGATTTCATTTGGATAATTACTGATAATGTTAAAACTATAATTTACAGCATTGGATATGCTGTAAAAGATGAAATATGGCCTCGCCTAAAGATTGCCTTTTTATATCTTTTTGCAAGGGTTGGAATTGTTTCAGCTCAACTTGAAATTGCAAAAATCCTGTATGAAAAATATTGGGTAATTAATCCAAAGAATCCAGAAAAATGGCTTACAAAAGGATTAAAACAAGAAAATCCTTTGGCTTTTGTTCTTAAAGGTCATTTCTGTCGTTATGAAGGGCGTCAGATAGAAGAGGAAGAGTGTCCGGCTACTAAGAAAGCTTCAGAAGAATTTATCAAAACCAAGAAAAATCCAGATTATAAACCAGATCTTTCTTACGAAATCGAAAGTCGAAGAATCCATGCGGAAAGAAAAAAGCGTTCATTTCCTTTGTTTTTTGAAGCAATCGATTGGTATAAGAAAGCTGCTGAAAAGAATTTTGCACAAGGTTACTTTTACCTTTTTGCTATGCATGATTATTACGGATATAGACTCAGACTCAAATCAAAGGGGATTAGATATTTAAAGCTGGCTGCCGAAAATGGATTTCCAAATGCACAGTATATTTTTGCAGAGAAATGCCTTGAACATGATGATTTAAAGAATGGATTATATTGGATGAAAAAAGCTTCAAAATCTAAGAAACGTAATTGGGTTATGAATGAAGGATATTTTGCAGAGAGAAAAGAAGCTCGAAAATGGTGTAAGAAAAATAAGAATCTTCTTGTAATAAAAAAAGAAGCTTTTGAAGGAAATCCTAAAGCTTTATATGACTATTCAGAATATCTCTTGCATGATTCCCATAAGAATGGTCATCTCCATTTAGCACATGAATGGCATACAAAAGCTGCAGAAGCAGGATTCCCAAAAGCAATGGGAGAGGAAGGTGATTTCATTATTCACGGATGGGTTCCTGGAACATTGAAAGATGCATTTGATTATTACACAAAAGCTTATGAGAGTGGATATAAAATGTCTTCATGGGGGCTAGGTGACTGTTATTATTATGGCTGGGGAACAGAACGAAGTTTAGAAAAGGCTAAGTATTATTATAGGATAGCAAAACATCTTGGTGTTGGAATTGATATGAGAGCTTTGAAAAGAATGACAGAAGATGAATTCATCAAGGTAAATTGTGAAAAGGCCTTAAATAATGATAGGGAGTTTTATAATTAAATGATGGTTGATTTTGATGTTCTTAAAATGGAAATTATACTAAAAGATGGTTTTTCAAATTCTCAAAGAGTTCTGAAAATAAAAGAAAAAATGAAAATTAATAAAATGTTGGATTCACTTCCTGATTATGGCTTATATGTGCCTTTAGGAGAAGATTTCTCATATTGGAAAATCATAATATATGGCAGAGGATTCAAGAAAAAAAATATAAGTGGAAACATAAGTGTTCCGTTTATTTCGGATTTATTTGGTGATTAAAAATGATGGAGGAAAATTATGTTTGGATTTAAGAGACCTAATGTTGAAGAGTTATCAGAGGAAGAAACAAAGAAAGTCAATGAAAAATTTAACTCTTTTAAAAGAAAAGCATATTCAGAAGATGATATGAAGAAAGTCTTTGATAACGAAGATAAGATTATGGGAAAAATGAACGATATGAATCTTAAAGGTTTTATTGAAGAAGTAAAAATCTTTTTCTTAATGTTGAAGGATTTTTTCACTCGTAAATATACCGAAGTTCCTGTCGGTACGATTATGGCAATTGCTGGTTCCTTACTTTATGTGCTTTCACCTATAGATATCATTCCTGATTTTATCCCTGTTGTTGGATTCCTTGATGATGCCGGTGTAATTTCAGCCTGTATGAATTTTGTAAAAATTGATCTTGAGAATTATAAAAAATTTAAGGGCTTGAATTAATGAAATCTGAATACTGGAGTAGTGTAGGAAAAAAGTTATTGTCTCTTGGAAGGACAGCACTAAACCTGGCTGCTCCAGTAGCTATTGATTATGGAATCACAAAAGCTGTTGAAAAAGTTTGTTTGATCATTGAAGATAAGATAAAAATCTTATATAAAAAGACAACCGTAAATTCAGCTATCTCTCTGGCAATAAATCTATCTGGTATCTTGATTTTGATCTTTAAGCCATTTGAAGAAAACGCTTCAAGATATATGGCTTGTGTTTTCTTTTTTGCCTCATTTATTTTCTGGCTGATCAGGACAATATTATTTGTAAAGAATTATGGAAAAGTAATCATTCAAATTTCTAAGACTGTAATTAAACAGAAATCACTTTACAATGGAATTGAACAATATGTTCTAAAGGAATTTCCACTAATTGCTTTAGGGTATGATGGAATCGACATTGCGTCTGAGTTTGTTCCGTTTCTTAATGAAATACCAAGGATTTCAGAGTTTGTAAAATATTTGGTAAAACTATTCTGGAAAAAAGTAGCTTTATTTGCTGGAATTATGGGAGTCTATACTATTATTATTTTTGGAATCGTAAAGCCTTTATTAATAGATCAATATTTCTAATATCTGACAGCAGGATCTTTTATAGCTCGACCGCCACAAGCAGGGCATTTTACATTAGATATTATTAGGCCAATAATAGGTTTAGGTACTTTATGAGAAAATCTGTTTTTGCATTTAGTACAAATATAAAGCTGGTTTTCACCAGGTCTTGGTGGAACAAAACTATTCATTAATTTTTCCTCCATTACATAATTCATTTTAGCATAGTTTTGGCTTATGTCTATCGTGTTTTGATAGACATAAGCGTTTATAATTTATAAAAAGGAGTTATAATAATATTGGAGAATCAAATGAAAACAGATAAAAACCAAGAAAAAATATATGCACCATTAATCCGGGAGTTCAAGAACCAAACATACGATTTATATAAAAAACTATGGAAAAATAAAACTGCTGACCTCAGTGGATTATTCATACCTCATGTTTTTGATGACTATTACAATGCAAAAACAAAAGTTTTCTTCATAGGTCAGGACACATATGGCTGGCCAGAGCTTGAAAAAACATACAATTGGTCAGAAAAAGATTATCTAGCTGAAAACAATAAATGGCCAGAATCAGTAGACACAACACTAGAATGGACAAATCCTTATACTTTTTGGAATTTTGTAAACAAAGTTCAGTTGGCATTTAACGATGAGAAATATGATTCTCTGCAAAACCTATCGTCATCTCAGCGTAAAATATTAAACCAGGTAGGGTGGGGGAATATTTACTCTCTGGAAATTTTAGAAACAATTGCAAAATATGGAGAGGAATTCAACCAGTCCTTTGATCATTCTGTTTATTCTGATTTACTAAAAAAGACACAGACGATTTCAAGACTAAAAAATGTAATTGAGGCTTTCCATCCTGATTATATTGTTATTTTAGCATGGAAATATGTTGAAGACTGGTATTTGGAAGAGCTAGATGCACAATTTATTGTTGAAGAATCCATTGATAATCTGCTAAGTGTTTATAAATTAAATAATGGTACAAAAATTTTATGGACTTATCATCCTCAGGCTTTATGTAGAAAAAGTCAGGATTTGGAAGAATTAATTAAGATTTTCTTAGATCGAAAATAAGAAAAAAAAATGCTTGGTTAAAATTTTCATGTTATAATTAGTATGTTTAACATATTGATATTTTTCATAATAACTTAATTTTGATACGGAGTTTAAATATGGCAAATTTTTATTGTGAATACTGTGGTTATAAAGCAGGTTCCGTTCAATCTTTAACAAGTATGAGTTGTATTCGACATCCCTTAGGTCCAAATAAAGGAAAACATAAACTCTATGAAGGTTCTGAAAAACAGAAATATACATGCAAATATTGTGGATATCAAATTGGTTCAATTCAATCATTGACAAGTATGAGTTGTATTCGTCATCCCTCTGGTCCAAATAAAGGGAAACATGCTCCCTCATTATAAAAAGGAAGTAGAGTATGATTCCTGAAGTTTTATATCTTGCAGCACACGTTTGCGTATTAGATGAAAAAATCTATGATGAATGTTATTTCAAAATGATGAATCTTCTTGAGAAAGAAAATTTCTCTGATGATATCTCAAATGAATTATTAAAAATTCTCGGCGATGATGAAAATAAAATTTCGCTTGAAACTGTTCTTGAAAAATTAAAATTAGCAAATAACGAAGATAAAGATGTTGCTATTGCACTTGGCTTGGATGTTGCATTGGCTGATGATTATTGGGCTGAAGACGAAGACAAGTTTTTTAAAAGAGTTTGTTTAGAGATTGATTATTCTAAAAATAAATTTGATGAACTTTTTAATAAGATAAAAGAAACCGCAGATTATGAAGTTACAAAAGATGTTGAATCTTCAAAGAAACTTTATGGTAAATCTTTTTATCAATTGATGGCAAAGATTGCTTCTGGAAACTTAAAAGACCAGTTTAATCAACGATACATAAATTGCTTATTGTCAGGAACAGATTATAGTGAAGCAATTAAAGTAATGAGACGAATTTCTAATGAAGATATTGTTCATTCAAAAACTGCATTAGAAAACATTTCCTCTAAAATGACAGATTTTCTTTCTAATCTATTGAAGTCTGAAGAAAAAGTGAAGTCTATATCTGATAAATTACATAAAACAGCTAACGATAATCACGAAATTGAAAAATGCTTAGATGGCATAAAGAATCAAGTTTCAGATTTTGTGAAGGAAACTCAGGAACAAGTTCGTGTGTCTCTTAAAGAGAAAGAAATTGCTGCAAAATATTATACAATATCCTTTATGGGGAGAACGAAAGCTGGGAAAAGTACTTTGCATTCTGTAATTCTGGGGGGAATAAATAAAGAGTTTATTGGAGTAGGAAAGGAAAGAACAACACGGTTTAATCGAATTTATAAATGGAATGGTATTCGTATTATAGATACCCCTGGTATTGGTGCCCCTGGTGGTAAATCTGATACTGAAATAGCTAAAAGTGTTGTTGATGAAAGCGATTTGATTTGTTATGTAGTCACAAGTGACAGTATTCAGGAAACAGAATTTGCTTTCTTAAAAGAACTCAAGAGTCAAAATAAACCAATTATTATTCTTTTAAATAAAAAAGAGAATTTAAGTCATCCTATTCACAAAAAGAAATTTTTAGAGAATCCACTTTATTGGTATGAACGAACAGATAATGATGCTTTAGAAGGTCACTTAATAAGAATTAAAGAGTATGCTGAAAAGTATTATAACAATACATATTTTGATATATACCCCGTTCAATTGATGGCTGCGCAATTATCCATTAACGAAACGGAAAAAACGATAAAACAAAAATTATATAAAGGTTCTAGAATTCAGCAATTTTTGGATGGATTAAGGATACAGATTCTTGATAATGGGAAAATTAAACGTTCTCAAACAATGTTAAATGGAACCATTTATTCTCTTGGTAATTATAAGGGTATATTAGGGGCTCAAATAAAAGAACTCACTGCAATTAAGAATACTTTAGAAAAACAAAGCAAAACTTCTATTGAAAAAATAAAAAAAGCCGGTAAAGACATAAAATCAAGTCTAAAGAAAGGTCTTGAATCAACATATAATAATTTTATTCAATCAGATATTCGTACATTTGCAACTGAATATTATGATACTAAACATGATTTATTAGAAATTAAATGGAAGAAATATTTTAAGCAAACTGGCTTTGAAAACAGAATAAAAGACAGAGTAGAAAGAGAAGCAGAAAATTATAAAACTAAAGTTGAAGAAATAGTCCAGGAATTTTCTGAGAATCTCACATTTGCTTTTGATAATCTTGATGTAAAATTTGATTTGAAAAGTACCTTTGATACAAAAAAATTATTTGCAATTACAGGAAGTTTAGTTGGATTTGCTGGAAGTATATTGTTATTTGCTTTAGGAGCTACTAATCCAATTGGATGGGTTGTTTTTGGAATAGGTGCTGTAGTTGGACTTATTTCTGGATTGTTTAAGTCTAAGGACAAGAAAATCAAAGAAGCCCAGGATAAACTTTATGAATCTATAAAGAATTCTTTTGAAGAAAACATGGATTCGAGCATTACTAAAGTGATTAATGACTTTAGTAAAGCTACAAATAAAACTGAAACACAAATTGAGAATCTTTTTTCAACTTTAATTATAGAATTGAGCAGACTAATAAATGAAATAGAACCTTTGAAAAAAACTTGCGAGCGGTATGAAACAAATCTTAATAAGCTTTATGCATTACGCGTTTTGAATTTTGCAAAGGGAAAAGAACTGTTTGATATAAATGACACATCTTTGCTGTCACGTATAAAAGTTAAACATGATTTTGCAAAGAAAATGACAATAAAAACAGACTTATTAAAACATATTGATAGTGAGAAATTAAAATATATTTTACAAGAAGATATAGAATTGGAGACATTATGAGTGAAGATTTAAAATTTCATGAATTAGCAGTAAGAAAAGATAATTTGCAACGAAGTGTTCTTGATACAATAGCTGAGAATAATGCTGATGTTGCTAAGAGACTTGAACAGAGTTTGTTTAATCAAGGTTCTGAAGAAAAGCTTAAAATTGCATTTGTAGGGCAACATAATGCAGGAAAATCTACAATTGTTTCAGCTTTAACTGGTAATCGCCAAATAAAAATTAGTAATAATGTTGAGACAGATGCTCCTGCTGATTATGCTTGGGAAGGTGTTTTACTCACTGATACTCCAGGTTTATATGCTGGAAAGAAAGAAGAACATGATGCAGTCTCTTTACAAAAAATTAAGGAATCTGATTTATTAGTATTTTGTATTACTAGTTCCTTATTTGATGATTTATTGATTAAAAATTTCGTTGAACTTGCATATAAACAATCTTATAAATCAAAAATCTTTATTGTCATAAATAAAATGTCTCAGGAAAGTGGAGAGTTTGATCAATTAGTAACTAACTACAAAGAGACATTAACAAAGACATTAGAAAAAGAGGGGGGGAATTTTGCTGATTTCCCAGTTTCTTTTATTGACGCTCATGATTTTATTGAAGGTCTAGAAGATTCTGAACCTGATTTAATGGAGTACAGCAATTTTAAATCATTTGTTACTGGTTTAAATAATTATATTAGTAGCAAAAAACTTTTTGCAAAACTTGATACTCCTTGCCGAATGATGATTGGTACCGTAGATGAGGAAATTACAAATACAAGCACAGATTTAGATAAAAATATGATGGCTCTTCTGCGTCAGTCAGAATCAGTTGTTCGAAAACATAAAAACGATGTAAAATTCTATATTCATGATGCAGAGCAGGAATTAAGAAATGACATTATGGCAAAAGCCAATGAATTGATAGGACGAATTGGGGCTGAAGAAATTCCTGCTGATGAATGTGCTAGAGTAAACGAAGAAATACAAGCTCTTTCAGAGCGTAAAATAGCAGATATACAGGAACACCTTGATGAAGTACAAAGCCAAATGATTACCGATGTCGGTGAAGTTCTTACTTCTGATATGGGAAATTTCGTAATGGCAAAATTCGAAAATAAAGAAGCTGATATTAATATCCCTGTTAATAAAGATTTCTCTAATTTTGTAAATGGGTATAAAGAAGTTTCAGGCCTTTTAGCAACAGGAGGTTCTAAAGTTCTTTCAATGGCTGGGGGTGCAGGAAATCTTGCAAAAGTTAGTATGGTATCTGGGTCTCAATTACACACAATCGTATTGAATGTTGGACATTTCTTTGGAGCTTCTTTTAAACCATGGCAGGCTGTAAATATTGCAACTAAGATTGGAAAAGTTGCTAATGCATTAGGTCCAATACTCTCTGGTATTGGAGTTATAGTTGATATTGCATCTAAAGCTCAGCAAGAAAAACAAATAAAAGATGTTCAAGATGCAAAACGAGATACATTTAATCAATTTTCTAGTATTGCATCAGATATCATAGCAGGAATTGAAAAACAATATAAAGATTGCGAAAATCAGGTATTTGATAATAAAACTCTAGAAATAGATAATATACGAAAATCATTAATTAAAAACAATAATAATAATTCGGAATATGTAAATCGGCTTAAAAAATATAGAGAAGATCTGTATCTATTAACTAATGATATAGCAAATGCCTAATAAAAAGTCTCTTTGAAAAACAAAAAAGACTTTTTTAATGCTGATAATCCATGCTTCAAGGATTTATTTGCTGTCTTTAGTTTTATGATATAATCAACTTTCTCTTCAAGATAAATTTGTGTAAGGGTTATCCCTTTTCTGTATTTTGCCATATACTTTCTTCGGTGTGCATTGAGATTATCTTTGATAATATCCTTGACTCCCATGTTCATTTTTAATCAGTTCATCCATTACCAGACTGTAATTGTGTAAGGGGGGGGAATTATGGTCAAGGATGTCTCAAACAAAATATTGTTCTTTTTATCATTGCAGAGAAATTAGAAAATGAACGTGATATTTTAGAGATACCTATCTAATCGATCAAGACGACATGTATATTACCTTGAATTATTTTGGAATTAAGGTAAGTAAAAGCTGAATAGAAAAAAGAAACATCATCTTCGTTATTATCATAACAAGGGGTAAAAAAATGGAGTTAAATTTTGAACAAATATTTCAGAATACAAATGACTTGAATCCTTTAAAAATCAGTTTCCAAAAAAAAGGAAACTATTTTTTGGATTTTTTAGGAATTATACAAAAAATTGCCCCAGGTTTAAAAAAATCGGAATATGAAGATTTGCTTTTTAACAAACTACAATTAGGAAAAAATACTTTTGATGAGGTTCAATATTATCAATATGCAACAGAATTATCTGTAATATTTCATGCCTTTTGTTTGGAGCATACAACATTTAATTACGAAAAAGTTGTAAGGGATGATGTAGACCCCAAGAAAGGAAAACAGCCAGAATGTACACTAACAACTAAAGAAAATTTTACATTCAATATTGAAGCAAAAAGTCCAAAACCAGACAGTTTATCCAAAACAACAAACGGAAATAAAGTTCTATATTTCGTTAATGTTGGTAGAGCAGATTCAAAAATAGAAGCTAATATATTTTTAGAGCAGATGAAAAAAGATTTAGTTGCAGCTAATCCCGGTTTAGAATGCTTTGATATAAAGAATAATGATAATAAATTAAAAGATTACCTATATTCAGCAGGTGAAAAATTTCCAACAAATAAAAACAACAATGAAGCAAACATTCTTTTTGTAGCATTAAATAATGTGGATGAAATTCAGACTTATGTAAATTTCCTTTGTAATAATCAGGGGTTATTTACAAGTAATTCTTTTGCAGATAAAAATAAATATTCAAATGTTGATATAGTGATATTTACAAATTCATTATACAGGCACAAAAACAATGAAAAAATAAATGGTTCTGCCTGGTGGTTAAATGATGGGTTTAATTTTATTACTTTCAACCCTCAAACCGATTTTAAAAACAAAGAATCAGTTTTTGTCTATTTTTGTAATAAACTGAGTAATTTCAATAAACAAATTGCATCTTATAAAATTGAAGCTTCCTCAGACACAGACCCATCAATGCTTGATGCCTTTAGAATTTCAGCTTTTGTAAGAGAACAGCTTGAAAAGAAAGAAGGGATATTTTTATTTTGAAACTTGAATTAAGCACATATAATAGTAATGAGTGTGTTATAATATAAGTTACAATTTTTAGATAAAAAGGTTTTCAAATGAAAGATATATACATAGTAGGCCTTAATATAGGAAATCATGACTCTTCTGCTTGTTTATTGAAAAATGGGGAAATTGTTTCTTATATTGAGCAGGAAAGAATTAGTAGAAACAAATTAGCAATAGGTGAAGCCCCAATTGATGCGTTAAAATGTTGTTTAGAAAAAGAAGGAATTAGTTTAAGAGAAGTTGAAGCTGTAGCAGTTGGAATGGACTGGACCTATAGAAAGGCTATATATAATGAACCGAAAGAAGAAAGTGATAAATACTTAAGATTTAATGATCCTGATTGGTTTCTACCTAAAGAAGTTTTTGGTCCAAAA
This sequence comes from Treponema sp., assembly GCA_024402655.1. Taxonomy (GTDB): domain Bacteria; phylum Spirochaetota; class Spirochaetia; order Treponematales; family Treponemataceae; genus Treponema_D. The sequence goes on from JAKSTH010000005.1 coordinate 39,279, forward strand.
AGACCAGATATTCATGTTGTCAGACATCATTATGCACATGCAGCTAGTGCCTACAGAGTAAGTGGTTTTGATGAATGTGCCATTTTGGTTGTGGATAACCGTGGAGAAGATGCCTCTACATCACTCGGTTATGCAAAAAATGGAGAAATTACTTTTTTTAAACAAATAAACATTCAGAATTCATTGGGAGTTTTCTATAACAGAGCCTGCAGATATACTGGTTTATATGGTAAATATAGAGAAGTAGGGAAGTTCATGGGTCTTGCTTCTTATGGAACTCCAAATATAACCATCCCGTTAAGACCTTCTCGTGATGCAAAATTATTTAAAGACTTGTCTGATATTGAAGATTTACCTGTATATGATTCGTTACAAAAACGAACAGAACAATTAAATGAATACTTTAGAAAAAACTGTTTCCCATTTGAAGATGGAAATTCGGATGAAATAATGAGTTATGCGAATTTTGCAGCTTCTGCACAAAATTCGTTAGAGAGTGTGTTAATAGATTTTGTATCTGAATTAAAAGAAAGAACAGGACTAGATAATCTAGTAATGGCAGGGGGAGTAACATTAAACTGTTCTGCCAATGGAAAAATTGAACAATCTGGATTATTCAAGAATATATATGTTCCTCCTTTTGCATCAGATGCAGGAACTGCAATTGGTGCTGCACTAGAAACTTATTATAAACTGCATGGAAAAGTAAGGACAAACCAGGTATTGCATTCAGCTTCTCTTGGACTTTCATATACTAATGATGCAATTATTCTAGAATTGAACAAATATGAAAATAAAATTTCCTATAAAAAATTAGAAGATGATACCCTATATTGTGAAGTAGCTAACCTTATTTCAAAGGGTAATATTGTTGCATGGATGCAAGGAGACTTTGAGGCTGGACCTCGAGCATTAGGCAATAGAAGTATTTTGGCGGATCCGCGTTCACGTAAGAGTCTAATTAAATTAAATAATATAAAACAACGCGAAATGTGGCGGCCAATAGCACCAAGCATACTAGTTGACTATTATTCGGACTTTTTTGAAGGACAACCAGAGAATAAATTTTTTATGAATGTTGCTACAAAAGTGAAAAAAGAAAAACAGAATTCTGTTCCTGCTATTGTTCATGTTGATGAAACTGCTAGACCTCAAATTGTTACAAAAGACAATGAAAAATACTATAAATTGGTTAATGCATTCTATAAAGAAACAGGAATCCCGGTAATCTGTAATACGTCTTTTAATCTTAGAGGTGTTCCGTTGGTTAATACTCCTGAGAATGCAATTGATTGTTTTTTGAATTCTGAACTTGATTTTCTTGTTATGGGAAATGTTCTAGTTCAAAAGAAGGAAAGATAAATATGTTTATATTTGATGCGAGTTCTATCATTTCCTATGAAGATTTTGATACTTTCATAAGAGATGAAAAAGGCTTATTTATAAAAGAACGCAATAAAATTTTCGAAAAATATTCTTTTTTCGAAAAAAAGGATTGGGATGGAAATATTGAAAAGTATCAAAACTTTAGAAATGATTATAGAGGATTAGTTCAAAAAGTTATAAAGGATACTATCTCTTTTTATAGACCCTACTTACCGAGAGAATTGTTTATCTCTGAATTTGGAAGTTTTGTTAAACGAACTGAACGAATATTTAGCGATGTAGATTTTACTATTTGCTATGATGAGAAAAAAACTGATACATATGAATGTGCAGAGGAACTTTTAGATTATAGTATTGCAAAGATTTTTGATTATAGTATTGATCATGTCCATGGAAATTTTCAGCATTATCCCAAACATCCTGAATTTGATAAATTGACTGAATCAGATAACCAATATCGTATTCAATTTGAAAACCATAGCATTGATTATTCTTGTGGGCCTGAAACATTATCCGAGAACTTAACAAATATAAAAAATGTTCGGGATTACCAGACTTTACTTACGAGTTTTGAAATTAAATATCAAAGAAAAGCAGATATTGATAGTCTGTATTCTATTGAAATTCTTGAAAATAATACAAATCACGATTTTTTATCTGATTTATCTATACTAGAAGAGAAAAATGACATCTGTGAAGGATATCAATTTAAATTTGACTATTCAACTCTAGAAGAGAATTTTACTGTGTCTGAGGTAAAGAAAATCTTAAAACATGGTGGAATTGTAGAATTTTATATTTTCTTATCGATGTTAAGAAAAAAGCTAGGCATTAATAATAAGTATTCTATGGACGTTGAATCAATATGGAACAATATCCAATTTATTAATTTTTATGGAAATGATTATGTAAAAAAACTACATGAGAAGTATATCGCATTTCTATTTTTCTGGAATCGTATTGAGTATTCATTACTATCTCGAGGAATTCCATTAAGTACCCGATGCTATAAACAGTTTTCTACATCTGAATTGAATGAAATATTAGAAGATGATTGGGGAAAGGGCACATCTATTCAAAGAATTCTTTTATCAAAAAATCAGTTAGTGGAAATGATCAAAAATGGAGTTAATAAGGTTTTAGATGTTAAATAATGTACTCTTAGAAAAAATAATTCTAACAGATAAAACATTACAATTAATTCTCTCTGGATTTGAAGCGGATTATGCTTGGTTAGAAAATAGTAATAAACATCTTCCTGACATAATAGACCTAAAAAAAATTGATAAAAATGCTTTTTCACTTTCTTTAGATCTTCTTGATGAATTCAATAATGTAAATTTTAAGTTGTCTATTAGTTCTGAATCACAGAGACTTAAATACTCCATTTCTTCAGATATTCAGACTACCAAAACAACAAAATTCAGACTTTTAATTGAGAATGATACTTTAAATATAATTATTAATGAAAAGAAAATAAAAGAATCATTTGTTGATTCTATATTTATAAAAGAAATAAAATTTAATAAATCGCAAAAACTTCAGCAAATAAGTACTGCAAAACCAATAAAAACAATTGTAATCGGAACCTGCTTTTCAAGAAGCATTTTTAGATCTGACTCATTTTTCAACCCAGACTATAAAGATTATTTTTCAGTAGGTTATACTGCATTTCATAATTCTTTTATTTCTTTAATGTCAAAACCGGTTAAAGATGAAGCTTATTTAAAAATGGAAGATTTGTTAGATAATAATGTTTTTAAATATATCGAGGTTGAATTCAAAAAAGATCTTTTTGAGACTCTCGGTAAAGTTAGTCCCGATATTATTCTTATAGATAACTATATTGATGCAACGAGACCAGTTATTCAAATAACAGATGATTGTTTTTTGACATATAATAAATACTTTTCTGAATCAATTTATAAAAGAAAGTTTTCTGGATTAAAAATCTTTTATCCAGGCACTAAGGAACATCAAGAATTATACAGAAAGGCAATGGAAAAATTTCGTCAGGAATTAAAGAAAAAGAATCTAAATTCACAAGTGATTTTACTTGGTGGAAGACTCGCTAAACAAAAAAAAGATAAAAAGACAGGATTAATTGAATCCTGGACCGATAAAATTGCATGGATTAATAAATCTAATTTCTGCTGGGATATTGCTGATTCTATTTTTTTGGAAGAAATTCCAGAAGCTTCATATATTGATATGAGACAAACTAATTGGATGAGCGATATAGCCAGTCCTATAATAGGAGGAGCTTCTCCATCTCATTACGAGAGTGATTATTACCGTGAAATCTTTATCGACCTAAAGAAACAATGTTTTGGAGAAAACAAAAATGATTTATAACTTTGAAAATGAAATTCGGGATTATTTTAATAAAGTTCAAGATGTGTTATCTAAATTAGATACAGGAATTATTTCAGAAGTAGCAAATTTATTGATTAAAACCTTAAATAATGAAGGTACAATCTATATATTCGGGAATGGTGGATCTGCATCAACCGCTTCGCATTTTCAAAATGATTTTAATCGAACGTTAGCCGATTATACACCCAAAAAATTTAAAGTTAATTGTTTATCTGATAATATTTCAACATTAACTGCAATAGCAAATGATTTTTCATATGATGAGGTCTTTGCTAAACAATTAGAAAATCAACTTTCAGAAAATGATATCGTCATCGCCATATCTGGAAGTGGAAATTCATTAAATGTTATTAGAGCAGTGGAATACGCAAAAATAAAGAATGTAAAAATAGTTTCATTTACAGGATTTAATGGTGGTAAATTGAGACTACTTTCAGATTACGATTTGAATGTCGGAATAGATGATATGCAAATTACAGAAGATGTGCATCTCATTTTCAATCATTTGCTCATGACCGTGATAAAAAAAAGTTTCACTAATTAGAGGCCTATGCTTTTTCAGAAGATTAATGATTTATTAAAAAATAATCCTCATAGTAAGATTGCTCTTGTCATTAGACATGGAGAAAAATCTGAAGCAGCAATGGGATTATTATCTGAAAATGGGAAAGCTTCTATAAAGGAATTTTCTTTAAAACTAAAAGATTTAGGATATCAAGTCAATATTATATCTAGCCCGGAACTTCGATGTGTACAAACCGCGAACATAATAAATGAAACACTATCACATAATGAAAATGATATTATTTTATCAAACAAACTAGGATATCCTGGATTACATATAGTAAACAATAATATATACCAGGAGCTTTATAAAACCAAAAAGGCTAGGGAAATATTTTATGAATGGAAAGAAGGTTTACATTTAGATTGCTTAAGAGATCCTAAAGAATTGGAAAAATTATCTATGGATTTTTTTACAAACTTATCTAAGGAAAATTGTATAACTCTTTTTATAAGTCAATCTGGAACAGTATCAGGAATCGGCTATTCTTTAGGATTACTAGATTATGATAAGGATAATAAAGAATGGATTGGATACTTGGAAGGATTTTTTGTGGATATAACTAATAGAAAATGAGTAGAACATTTATTGCAGTTTTTGGATTAAAGGCATCTGGAAAAACATTTTTCAGTAATTATTTACATGATAAATATGACGCTAAGATTCTCTATTTGAGTAGAATGCTGGAACAAAAATTAAATGCTTGCAGCACTCCTGATGGATTTGCTAAGTATTCTGAATTAAAGCTAAAAAATATCAGTAGAATTCCAATGATCCAAACATTAGAGAATGACATCATTGCTGAAATAAATGAAAATGATTTAGTAGTAATTGAAGGATTTTTATCGAATGATGATTGTAAATATTTTAATGAACATTTCAATGTAAATTGTATAAAGGTATTAATTTCAAATTCTGATTTCAATATTAGATTAGAACGTTTTTGCAATAGACATAATTATGAAAAAGATTCGGCAATAACTGAACTACAGAACGATGATTTATTTAGAATTAAAGCAGGGTATACTATAGTTAAAGCTGGCTGTGATTATATAATTGATAATAGTAAAACTACAGATAATTTTGAGAATAAAATAGAAGAAATTATGAAAATGATTGGAGAAACTCGTGTATAAAGTATCAGTATTAGTACCAATTTATAATACAGCACAATTTCTCTCCGAATGTATTGAATCAATTATTCATCAAACTTATTCCAATCTCGAAATTATCTTAGTTGATGATGGAAGTGAAGATGAAAGTTTGACTCTTTGCGAACAGTTCTCTGAGTTAGACTCTCGTATAAAAATTATTCATCAATCCAATGGAGGATTAGTATCTGCAAGAATAAGAGCTATAAATGAAGCTACAGGCTCTTTTATTTTATGCGTAGATTCTGATGATTATATTGATACAGATATGATTGAAAAGATGGTGAAACAACAAATGCAATTCAATGCAGATGTTGTTTGTACTGGCTATATTAAGGAAAAAGAATCTGGCTCATATCCAAGGGAAAACTATTTAGAATCTGGTGTTTATTCTAACGATAAATTAAATGTTCTTCGTTCAAAACTAATATACAGTGGCAATTTTTATCAACCAGGTATTATGCCATTTATATGCAATAAATTAATAGAAAAAAATATATATAAATTATTTCAATCTACGGTACCGCTTGAAATTACAAGAGGTGAAGATGTAGCAGTTATGTTTCCTTTATTACTAAAAGCGGATTGTATTATTATTGATAATACAATTAAAGGATATCATTATAGGAAAAATAAAACATCAATCTGTCATACTATTGATATAGAACATTTTAAACATAAGAAAATACTCTATGAATATCTACAAAATAAAATTCCAATTGAAGAATTTAGGGAACAATTAGAATTTTATGAATTATTTGGAATAATTTGTGGAATAGAGATGTTTCTTAAAAGCAAAAAAAATATTTTCAAGATGAATAAATGTTTAGTTAAAGAAATATCTGCATTTTGTATTAATAAAAAAATCATTAATACACTTCTGAGTTCATCTTCAAAATACAATTATATTTTGAAAGGTATTCTAAAAAATAATTATTTATTATGTATTATAAAATCTAGAATTAGTGGGAAAAATAAATGAAAGATCAAAAAATAAACATTTCTTTTGATGTTGAAGATATTTATGGGGATCAGAAATTATTAAATAATACCTTATTTGATTTGTTGAACTTTTGTGAAGAAAATAATATTTATGTTGATGTATACATTTCAGCCATAAAAATTCCTTACTTGTCTCCAGATATTATAAATCTATTACAGAAATCAAAATATTTAACACCAGGGTATCATTCAAATTCGCATTCATTTATAACCATTCCTGAGCAAAATTCCATGAAAGAATTAAAAGAATCAGAGGAACATATTTTCGATATAAATAATGAAGAATTAACAGAAGAAAAGGGGGGAATATATACTTATCTGAAGTATTTTTCTCCAACAATTTTCCGCTGTCCTGGATATTGCTGGACTCCCGATTATTTTGAATTTATGCAAGAACATGGATTTAGTTCTACGACTATTGATATTGATTATGACGATGCATTTTCATATAAGGGAATAACAGTAATACCAACATTAATAAAGGCCCTAGAAAAAATCACTGATTTTGAAGATATAAATTTTAATTTACAAAATTATTCTATTAAGTCTGTTTATTTACATCCTGCAAGACTAATTTATGATCATTTTTGGGATAAAATGAAAAACAATTCATATCATATAGTTACAGACAGGAATGTATATCCAAACATGAAAGACAGAATAAATCTTATTAAAGATTTGTTCTTAAATTTGAAAAACAATTATTCTCTTTTTTCCGCAGCAAGTGTTAAATTCCAGAATAAACAGCAAGAACCAGATGATTTAAATTTATTAAAAAACAAACTCCAGGAATCTATGGTATCAAAATGGGGATGGAGTCAGATTCTTAAACCTGTAGATAAAAATTATCATCTGAGTAAATTAGAAACAGGTACATTATTTATGGGAAAAATAGAGGTGTAAAATGATGGATTATAAATTCTTGAGTATTGGCGGAAATTGTGCTTGTATTCATACATTATCAGATAATAGAATTTACGGACCATTAGATAACATGAAGTCAAAATATGGATTAAGTTCTATTCAATCTATTTTTAATGAAGGAGGACTAGAAAAAGAATTCTTTGAAATAGGGGAGATTGAACAGCCTTTTTGTGGAAACCATAGAGATGACAAAGAAATTTGGTTTTCGACCACTAACTACTTTATTATTCATAATAATTTTCGTGATTTAGATTTTAAAGAAAATCTGAGAAAACGTATTAATACTCTTTATGAATTTTTAGACTCATTAAAAACAAATCCAAATAATTATTTAGTATATAGTTTATGTGAAAAAGATATTGATCCCGTAAATAACCTAATGTCAGACAACTTTATTAAGGGGATAAAAATTTTACAAGAAAAAAATCTTTTGGATAGAGTTATCTTTTTGATGATAACATCTGATGATAGAAAATGGTATCACTATGTTTGTCCAGATATCTATAATTATTCTAAGAATATCCTAGAATTTCATATCAATATTTCTGAACAAGAGTCCAATTATATTAAATTCTTAAAATATTTTGAAACCCTTAATTAATTTGAAATATGTCATGAAAAAATTTTATTTAGTATTTTCAGCAACAATTTTACTTCTCACATCCTGCACAACAAAACAGTTCCCTCAAGCAGAGTATGACCAAGCCTACGAAGCCTTAATCTCCGAAAACTACACCCAGACCACCAGACAATTCGCCCGCCTTTCTTCTAAGTATTCTGTCTACCCAGAAATTTGGTATCAATACTGATTATTCCGCGTGAAAAGCACCGCTAAATTCAAATTTGAGCAACAGCAATTCACGCGGGGAGCACCACTAATATTTAGTAGAGCACCAAAAATTATTTATGTATTTTTGCACAATATTCACGCATGTTCATTGAACCAGTCTCAACAAATATTGCGTTGTGAACAATACGGTCTAGAATAGCGTCTGCATGGACTCCTCCTCCAAGACGGTCAAACCAGTCATCTTTCTTGTATTGAGTACAAAAAATGGTGGAAGCTTCGTCATGACGGCGTTCAATCAGTTCAAAAATGAAATGCTGTTCTTCATCAGAAATATCATCCATCAGCCATTCATCAATAATCAGAAGACCATAAGAACCATATTTCTTGAGAAGTCGTTTTGCATTTCCTCTCTGGATTTTTTCTTCATCATGCTCGACCAGAAGGTCAGGCAGACGAATGTACTTCGTAGAATAACGCTGCTTACATGCCTGTCTTCCCAATGCACATGCAAGATAAGTTTTCCCGGAACCTGTAAATCCCTGGAAGACAATATTGGTGTTGCTGGAAATAAACTGGCATGTTGAGAGTTCCGTAATCAGGTTTCGGTCGATTCCACGTCCCTCGTAAACAAGGCTTGTAACTTCAGCCTTAGGAATCCTGAACTTTGCCTTTGCCATGAGGATCTTTACGCTGTTGTTGTACTTTTCCTGATAAAGGTAATCAGCCATCATCTGGAATTTCTGCTCAAATGGAAGTTCACTCCAGTCTGTATTTTTTGAGTAGATTTCGTATGCATTTATCAATTCACCGAGCTTGAGTTCCCTGAGCTTCTTCTTTGTTTCGTCGTTAATCATTTTCATTTCCTCCGTAATATGCTGAGCCTCTTATGTATCCTTGAGTGTTGTTTGTCTTAGGTTTATTCTGAAGTTGTTCAGCAAGAATATCCTGGTTTGCCGCCAGAATTGCATTCAGGTGGTGATATCTTGGGCTTCGAATCTGCAGAAGCGCCAACTTACAGGCAGATTCCAGCCGGCTTTCAGAATATTTCTTACTTAGCCTGAGCAGGGACAGGGACGGGTTATATCCCTGTTCCTTTATTTTCACTCCTGCAAAAATCCTGTCGATACATTCTCCGCAGTTAGGGCCGATCTTGTAGGCCCAGTTCCTGATTCTTGCATCATCCCATTCAGGCTGCTGGAACTGATCAGGCATGTCCTGTGGATGGGTTGAGTAGCGGTATTCGATTCCCTCTGCGAATTTCTGGTGTGTCGCAACACGGTTTCCCTTCACGAAGATTTCCACCGTTTTATCAGTAACCTTGAGGTCTGCTTCTGAACCGACATACTGGTATGGACATGAATAGTTGTTCTTTTCGTAGACTACATGGCAGTTGAGGTTCACTTTCCGCCTGTAAACCCATGTTGCAATCTCGTAAGGCACGTCAGGCAAAGGATTGAGAAACTTCTTTTCTTCCTGAAACACTTCCCAGCGGCTTGCGTCACGCTTCTGAAAAGGACGCTTGTTGAATTCTTCAAGCTTTGACAGGACTGCAAGCTGCAGCTGCTCAAGAGAATAGAATGTCTGGTCACGTAATGCTGCAATAATAGCCGTTGCAACCTTTCCGACAGTTCCTTCAACGGAAGCTTTCTGCTTTGGTTTTCTCACACCGGTCGGCATGATCGCCGTCATGTAATGGTTTCCGAGAGCTTCGTAGGCTTCATTCAGGACAATTTCACCTTCTTTGGGATGCTTAACAACACCTGTTTTCAAATTATCGCAAATACATTTGATTGGAACTCCGCCGAAAAACTCATACATGTGAATGTGACAGCGGAGCCATGAGTCCTGCTTCATGTCCCTGCAGGCTTCAACATATGAATACTGACTGTACGGAAGTGTTGCGACAAACAGGTATGCCTTCACAGGCTCAAAGGTTTCTGGATTCAGATATTCCATTGTCGGCCCGGACCAGTCCACCTGCACTGCGATTCCGGGCTTGTGCTCAAGATGATTTGTAAGGCTATTGCTGACTACAAACTTGTTGTAGCCGCGGCAATATTTGGTGTAGCCCATCGGAATCTTTGTCAGTGAAGCACATTTGTCCTGATATTCCTGCCAGAGAAGTTTAAGCGTGACTCCAGTTCGCTTCAGTTCTCCGTGAACGTACTCGTAGTCTGGCTGTTCGTACAGATCCTCAAGCTGATTTCTGTCGGGGAAAAACATTCGGTAAACATCATCTTCGGACATGTTCTTGATGTCTTTCGTCGTGATGTTGTTTTTCTCAGCGATTTGCTTAACTTCGCTGACTGTGTGGGGACTGACATGTCGACTGGAACAGATTTGCCGTCGCGACATGCCACTTTCAATTAGCTCCAGAAGGAGCTTCGGATTGATTTTGGCCATAAGTAGGCCTCCTTAAAATAAGATTTGAACTTTTTCAAGCTCATAAAAATCTTACTTAAGGTATTGTATTTTAGAAATATTTAGCTGGTGCTCTTATTGATATTGGTGGTGCTCAGATAAGTATCGATGGTTCACTTTCTGTGAAATAATCAAATACGGTTCATGCTGCATGGAAACGGGAGATTATGACACCGCTATAGCATCTTTTAACAAAGCTGCAGAACTCTATGAGAACTCAGTAATGTATGATGACAAATCAGGACTCCGTAACGATGCCCTGGTATCTATTGGTGAAGTCCACCTTCTCCGTCATGATTTTGATTCAGCTAAAGATCAGTTTGAAAAATGTTTATCTCTTAAAAATGACCGTGATATGATCATAGCAATTGCAGCTACATATATACGCCTTGGATTTACTGCAGAATGTGAAGCTTATTTTGCTGAAAAAGGGATTGATTTGGCTGAATTACGCTAAATATGGCGTTTTTAACACTATATATAGTGTGTTAGTGGTGTAATATGCTTAAATTACACTACATCTAGCGTATAAGTAGACAGAATGTACATAAAATATAGCACACTAAATCTAGCGTTTATTTTGTAA
>JAKSTH010000050.1 GCA_024402655.1 Treponema sp.
TCCATTATGACTAATGGTAACAATAAGTACATCAACCTGTTCATATTTTACAACTGAAGTATCTGGTGACACTTCATAAAAACTGGCTTCAACGTGATCTGTATCAATTTCACCATAATTGTGAACAAGATGACCTGTACAGTCTCCACCCATAGTTACATGGAATGCTGGAATGTAATACCAGTAGTTTTTCTGGAATTCTTCTACAGAGAAGCTTTTTCCATCAAGTGTTGGATCTCGTTCAACTCCCCAGTCTGAATTTTTTGCACCTTTATTATTGATAGTGACTGTTGTATATCCATCGTGATGCCAGCCGCTACAGAATTCATATACAAGAGAAGATGTCGCTGAATTACGAAGTGACCACCATCCAATGCGTTCATAATGTGAACCCCAGTCAAAATACCAGTCAGAATCTGTTGCTGTTGTGTAGTAGAAATCACTCATTTTAATAGGTGTTCCATCTGGATAATAGATAGAACCTTTATATGTTGGTCTATAACCTGTAGTGATTACATAAGCTGATTCTGTTTTATCAATCTTATGGCTTAACGAAAACTGTCCTGGGCCATTTCCATTTTCAAGAATAATATCATCATTTTTGCCATTCTGGAGTTTAGCTGTGATAGATAAATCTTTTGGTTTTGATTCTGCGACTTCAAACTTAAAGTTCATTTTTTCACCATCGCCTAAAGTAATCATATCATTTTCAAATTTGGACCATTTTGCAATTTTTAAATTATCTGCATATGATACTGAATTCTGTTTTATGTAATTGACTGAAAGTGAGTCGTAATAGAATTTAGCATCAATTCTGTACTGGCCAACTTCTTCATTATTGTTGTTAGGATTCTTAGCTTTGATGATAATTGTATCAACTCCTTCTGTATGAGGGAGAATCTGGAACTTTCCATTTCCATCGCCATTACAACTATTGGTAAATTCACAAAGACCTGTTCCTTCAATTTGAATAATTGAATCTGCTGGGCTTACAAAATATTCCAAAGTATATGGCTTATCTGGAGTTCCAATAATTCTGGTTGAATCTACAGTAAACTCATAGGCCCAGTCTACTTTCACAGTAACACTTCCTTTTGCAGAACCATCTGTTACACACACTAATGTACCAGTGCCTTCTTTTATTCCGCTTACTTCTACATAACCAACACCTTCTGTGTCACAACCCAAATCCTGATATTCAAAGTAATCATCTTCTTGAGATGTTTTCCAAGTTAACACTGCATCTGGAGGACTGACAATGTATTTAATTTTCTTTGAATGGAATGGTTGGACTTTCTTACTTGAAGTTTCAAAAGAGAAATTCTTCCCAGCTTCTACAACAACAGTACATTTTGCAGAGATTTCAGTATTTGATAATCTTGCTATTACAGTAGTCTGTCCTGTAGAAATAGGGTAAACAGTAATTGACTGTCCATTTCCCATGATTCGTACAATTTCATTTCCATTGACTGATTCGGCTTCCCATTCAATCTGTGAATAATCATTTGAACTTTCAGCGTTTTCAATAGTTGCCTTTAATGTTGTTCCAGATGAACCTTTTGTAAGATTCAAATAGGTTTTACTTAAACTGATAGCTTTATCTTCTGCTCCTGGTACGACAACATAGAACTGAAGTGTACTTGCTGCTTTTTCATGGGAACAGGTGATTAAGGCTTCTCCTGGTTTTAATGCAGTAATATAGATTGACTGGCCACGAACCTGTCCATCAGAATTAATACCAGTTATTGAAATAATGTCTGAATCTGTTGTGGTCCATTTTAGATTTTGAGAATCTATCGTTGTAATGCCAGCTCCACTTAATGAAGCACTCAAAGACTGACTTTTACCTTTTTTAATAGTATAAATTGTTGAAGATGATGTAATGTAAACAGTATTTACAGCTGCTTCTTTTACATATACAAGCATTTCACTAGAAGACTGAACAACTCCTGTACTTGTTGCTACAAGATTTGCTCTGACAGTAGTTGTACCAGGACTGATTCCTGTAATCTGTGCTACTGATTTTGTTCCAGTGATTGAACAGATCTTTGAATTATCAACACTGTACTCTACATGGGTAGTAACTTTTGTAGTTGGTACCTGCATGTTCATAAAAGATACGGTTCCCTGTGTCAAAGCCTCTGATTTCTGAGGGAATGCGAAATCTGTATATTCCTGAACATTTACAATAATCTGCTGGCTATAAGCTGCTTTTGGATGACTGATTGTGATTGTTACAGAACCAGACTGTAATGGAGTAATGGTACAAACATTTGCAGAGTATTGGAAATCTATGACATCATAAACATCAAGGCTCCAGTTGAAATTATATTTGTCGTTATTTGAACCATTGACCAGATTTGCAGTAATAGTTTGAGATGCAGCATTTGGTTTCATAGAAATAATGCTTGCTGGTACACTGATATAACATTCATTCTTATTTGGTTCATCACATACAACAAGAATCTGTGCTGGATATGCGGATTTTGGATGTCTTACTGTAATATAAGTTTGTCCTGCTGAAATTGCACGTAATTTTCCAATTTCATTCTGGCCAAATACCTGACACACACTTGTATCATTAGAAGTCCAGATAAAGTTAGAATAATCATCTGCTGAACCGCCAACTAAATCTGCAGAGAGGGAAGTGTAGTTTGAGCTTACTTCTAGTGTAAGTACAGATGATGATAACTGAATAAATGGATTTGCACTTGCAGCAATAGGATCAACACACTGTGCAATAATTGTAAGTGAATACTGGCATGCTTTGTTTGTTACTGTAATAAGAGCTGTACCAATACTGTTTCCAGTAAGAACTGCAGTTGCCCCTCCTGATGTTACATCAACAATTTCAGGATTGCTTGAAAGCCATGTGTATCCGTCAAGAATTGGAGAAAGTGCATTTTTTGCACTAACACTTACAGATTTTGTGCAACCTTCGCCAATACCAACAACATTACTAGAAGTAGTAAGATAGACGTATCCTGCCAGTTCTTCTTCGCTATTTCCTACTATAATAAGAACTTTTTTGCTGATAGCAGTTGCTGTATGAGTAATAGTAACTTCTGCCTGTCCAGAGTTTACTGGCTTAATATATGCAAGGCCTGTTTTTGTCTGTGCAGAAATTACAGCAACGCTTTGGTTGTCAATTTCAAAAGTAAATCCAGTTGCATCTTCCTGTTCATAATTTGCAAGAACAGCCTTAAGACTCTGTGAACTGCCACCTTTTAAGAAGGTCATAACATCAGTTGATGAAATATATACTACAGGATCACCTTTTTTTACTACATATTCTGAACCAATTCGAACATAAAGTTTAAGTATATTCTGGCTGTCCATGTGATGAACATTGATTACAACTTCACCTTCTTTTTTTGCACAAATAGTTGCTTTGGTTCCATTTGGAATTACTGTGGCAATAGAATCATCACTGCTGGTCCAATCTATATTCTGGTATTCTGAAGCCGGAAGATTTACTGCTGTAACAGATACTTCTGATGTAACTCCTGCATTTTTAATAGAAATTACATTCTGATTTGTAGTGAAATAAATGTCTGGTTCAACACTAATGGCTCCTTTTGGATATACGGTAATATCAAAATCACAAGAAACGCCATCAATTGAAGCTGTGAGTGTTGTTGTTCCTGATTTTAATCCTGTGACTTTACACACTAATGGAGAGTTAGGTGAACGAATTCCTTCTATAATGGAAGTATCTTTCACAGTCCATTTAATATTTGAAAAATCATAATTTTCATCAAAACCTACAGCACTTACATAACAAGATGTGGAAGTCCCGTTTTCGATGCTATATGAGTTTTTATCTGAATAAAGAACTTTCATAGTATTAAGAGTTTCTTTATCATCTGCAGTCATAACCAGAACTTTTTTATTTGTGTCTGCTTTTGGATGAGAAATTGTGATATAGGATACAGTTGTTCCGCTACCTTTTGCAGGAGCAATGATGTTTGCAATATTGTTGTTTGTGGTAAGAGTAATCTGACTAGAATCACTAGACCATTCAATTTTTGCATCATCGCTTAAGATTTTTGACTTTCCTTTTAATTCAACTTCATACTGCTGAGAATCTCCATTAAGGATTCTTACTAAACCGTCACCAGTAAAGAAGAGAGGTTCTTCGAGACTGGCTTCTTTTGAAAGAACACGAACAAGAATTTCTGTAGGATATTCAATCTTTGGATGTGTGATTGTAATTACAGCACTACCTTCTCTTAATGGTTCTACATAAGCTGAGCCATAAGAATATGTTGCAGAAGCTGCTCGTGATACAGAATGAAAAACTGATCCAGAAAGAGTTTCTAAATCGATTACTTTTGCTGTGGATCCATCGGCTGCTGTGCTGGTAACAGACCAGGAGAAATCTTTTTCATCACCATCAATTCCTCCTTTAAGAGCAATATTAATGGCCTGTTTTTCTTCTCCAACTTTTGTTCGAATATAATTCTGACTGGTTGTAATATAGCAGGAAGCATCTACAGCATCTTTTAACTGCTGGTTTGCAATGACAAGAACTTCTCTAGAATAGTTTGCTTTTTCGTGGCAAATCAAAAGTTTACATGAACCATTTGCTACACCTTTTAATGTAACCTGATTACCAATTGAATTAACAATACGGGCAACATTAGGATCATCAATCATGTACGAATAGTTATCTATGTTATATTCGCCGTCTTCAAGGTTTGCAAGGTTGCATGTTACAGTTTCTTCACTTTCACCGCTTAATGTAACCACAGTTTTATCAGGCTGAATATATACATTTTTTACAATAGTGATTACACGACACAAGATATCTAAAGGATAAGATGCATCTGGATGTGTAACTCTGATTGTACAGCTGCCACTTGTGATTGGAGTAACAATGGCATTGTTTCCATTCCAGCTGAGTTTTACTGGAATTTCGCTGTTAGTGTCATTAAGGATTTCCCATAAGAACTGGTTGTCGTTAGAAGTGTTTTTTCCATTTACAAGAGAAACAGAAATTCTTTGTTCACCATCATCCTGATTTAATGTAACGATGTTATTTGGAGTTGTAATATAACTTACTTTTGTAGCATCTTCAAAAACATAAATTCCCATGTAATATGGATATGCTGCTTTTGGATGAGTTACTTTTACTCTGGCATAACCTGATTCTCTTGCTGTAAAAATACAATACTGGCCGGTTGGCTGAATGCTTACAACAGAAGCATTATCAACAGACCAATTGTATCCTTCAACATCAGTAGCATCTCCACCAAAGAGAGAAACGAATACTTTTTCGCTTACTCCAGGACTTGTCTGTATAATAGAATAATTTGAATAAATATAAGGTTCAGTAGTAGTTTCGTATCCTTCAGAGAAGCCTGAAACTGTAACCATACATGAAGCCTCATAACCATTATATGAACATCTTAATGCTGTCTGTCCTTCAGAAATACCTTTTACAGTAACTCCCCAAACAGAGCTGGTATCAACTTCAATTACAGAAGGATCATAAGTCCAGTTGAGTTTTACATCTTTCTGCAAATTGGCAGGTCTAATGGTAATAGAGATGTATTCCATATTTCCAACCATAGTTGTCAGAGAGTTCTTGGACATATTAATTGATGAGATGTCAACTTTTTCTTCTTCGCTGATGCTTGTAAAAAAACTACAGGAAGGAAATGTATTAATAAGTGTTGCTGTAAGTGCAATTATTCCAATAATTTTATTTCTTAATTTCATAGTACTCCGCGTGTTGTAAAAGGGTAGGGTATACCCAGTTTATTTTGTTCTTACATACTTCTGTGTTGGTTTGTTTACCTGCACAGGAGGTAATTCCAATGGAACATTTGTAATCAATTTGATTTCAGTTCCTTCTTTAACTTTTATTGTTGGTTTAATGTCCAGAGCTTTATCAACAATTTTGTTTCCAAGGTTGCTTGCCTGGGCATAAACATCCGTCATCATGTTTTTCATATATTCATTATTCTGAGCATTAATATCATTTGTTACTTCTGTCTGAATAAATGAATAAACCGCAATAAGTCCCAGAGCCTTTAATGTTTCCCAAGGATGATTTGAAACAGAACCTTTATAACCGCTTGCCCCCTGAGCTGTTACACCATTCATATTTCCTAATTGAATACGATAGTTGTCAGGACGGATTAAAAGATTCCATGCAACCTGCACGCTATTCTGGCCGTAGTTTACAGAACTATTATATGTAGCCATCAGTAAAGATCCTTCTGGAATTAACAGGAAAGAATGGTCCTGACTGGAATAAACATTTTCTGTTACACGAGCAATTACTACACCAGGATTATCTGTGTTGATTGCAGTAACAAGTGCTCCTGAAATAATTGTTCCATCCCATAGAGCTGTTTTGCTTAAGTAACTACCATTGCCAGCATTCTCTGCAGTTGAATCAAAAAAAGACTGGCGATTATCACCATTCTGATTTAACAAAGAACCATAGCCTTGTTTCTGCAATTGCTGAGTAATGTAATCTTCTTTACTCATGGTGTTTGCATTGCCGTTGTTATATGTTCCATTAAATACCGAGCTGATTATTTCTGAAGGACTTTTCTGTTGTGTAAAATTTAATGCAGCAAGTCCTTCAATCTTTCTTGTACTTTTAGAACTTTTAGTGTCAGGTCTGTCGTTTTCTGTGGAAGTACTGTTTCTGTTTCCAGTTCCCACTGAAGAGACAGGAGCTCGTCCTGGTGCTCCTTGAGAAGGAAGCTGAAGTTCTTTAGGAAGAGCTCCTAATGCTTCTTCAATTTCCTTTTCATCTTTATCCAAAATTGAATTGCCTTCAATCTCATATGGCAAACCAGATTCTGTGTTAGTTGAACTGTAATTTACAGGGTTATTATCCTTAAACTCTATAACAGTTTTTGTGCCGGCTTTGTCCAATTCATCAGACTCTGACTGGTTTTTATTTTTGCTCTTTGAACTTACAGCTATAAAAGCAATAAGGAAAATTACTAGAATCCCAATGAGGAACGCTGCCATAATGTTTCCTACATTAACTTCTTTTGCTTCGTTTTCATGTTCTGGTGCAACAAGTTCTTCTTCCTCTTCGTCTTCAAAAATTGAATAGTCAGACTGTGAATTTTCTTCAGCTGATTTTACTTCTTCAGTTTTTGTTTCAGTTTCTGGAACAGAATTTTCTGTTTCTTCTTTTTCCTCACTCAAATGCAGTCCCTCCTAATCTTTAGATTTTGTCACTTTCTTTTCGATAGTTACTTTTTCATTTCCTAATCTAAGTGTTGCTTTGTCTATTAATCTTGGAATGATGAACACATTGTTGTGAACGCTGTAATTAATGATTTCATTCTTTTCATTAAACAGAACAGGGAGTTTTTTCTGTAAAACAATTTCCTGGACCTGAATGTAAGTACACTGACCATCATCATAAATTCGTGTAGGTAAGAAATCTGGTACTTTTGATTTTGAATATTTAATTGTGTAGTCAAAAGATAAAAGACTAGGAT
Source organism: Treponema sp. (assembly GCA_024402655.1). GTDB lineage: Bacteria > Spirochaetota > Spirochaetia > Treponematales > Treponemataceae > Treponema_D. The sequence goes on from JAKSTH010000050.1 coordinate 7,479, forward strand.
CAGAAGTTCTAATATAATCTTCTACAATTGAACGGCCATTATTTTCAGATTTTGTTGCCCATACATTTTTTTCAGTAGGATATGTAAAACGGACCATAGCCATATATGTTTCGCTGTATGATTTAAGGCGGAAATGGTAAACTCGTTTATCTGTAATAATGATTAAGGTTGTTTCCTGTTTTGAATATGCAGGCTTTACAAAAAGATGCTGAACATCAAGACCTGTATCCGAGTCTTTAGCGACACCAGCTGTAAGTTCCCAAATAGATTCATCGTCGGAAAGTAAAGGTGTTCCAATTACAACTTCGCCAGGTTGAAGAGCGATGTCTGAAAGATGGTATGGCTGTGCATATACTTCATAAACAAAGTTTTCATTGTACTGATAGTAAAATGTTCCGTCTTTGTAATGCTCTGGTTTTTGAGTTGCACGCTTCTGACTTTCAGTTACAGCATCGTAGCCAGTTACCTTTTTTTTATCTGTAGATGAAGTTTTACCCTCTGGTACATAAACAGGTCTGTCTACAAAAACAATAGTGTTTTCAATGTCCTGAGTTTTTACTTCTTCCTGAATCAAAAAATTGTCTTCATTATTTTCCATGTTCTGAAGATATTCTTCGATTGTTGAATTGATGAAATCATCATCAAGATTTTCAAAAGAGTCTAAACTCTGAGTTGTGGTACAGGAAAAACTAAGTAAACCTGTAATAGCAAGGGTTGATAAAATTACAAAAGATTTTTTCATGTTGTGTTCCTCCTGATGTTATCGTTGATTTGTAATTCGTGTTTCGATTGGCTTCATATCAAAAGCAGTAATGTAGATACCTAATGGATTGTCTTTAATATCTTCATCTGCCGGCTGAAGCATTTTGATAGTGATGACAGCACGGAAAGTTTCATTAGTCATAATCTGACCAGAAAGCTGCCGTGTGATAATTTGATAATCTACCTGATAAGTGTCGCTGGAAACTTTAAGAGGTTCAGTCTGAAAAAGAACTTCTTTTGTTCTGTTTCCAAAATCCTTAAAAGGATTATCTTCTTTGACAAGGGTTGAATATTTTGATGCAGTTACAGAAGTAAGCAGATGATATGTTTTATTCACTGCATTTTTCATAACTGTTTTATCTGTAGAAAGAGTGTTTACCAGATTAATGAATTCCTTTACCTGTGCCTGAATTGCAACTTCTGGAACATTAAAGTTTTGATAATTTTTTTTAGAAACAGGGCCAATGTATTCGGTTTCCCCAAAGTCATTCATTGTCACAAGAACAGGAATACTATCTGGCTGATTTACTGCAAAAATACAAATACCAATAGAAAGAAAAAAGGACAGTGTTGCAACAATAACAACATATTTTAAAATCCGATTTTCCTTCATAACTTGACCACAGATAAAGTCAAAGTGCTGTAATTGAGGATTAAATGATGTGCTGTTGGTTCCTTTTGGAAGATATATTTTGGAACTCAAATAAGTACTCCCCGGGCAGGCAAGTACTCATTCAAAGATAGCAAAATAGAGGAGTGTTAGTCAATATTAAAACTATTACATTATAAAATAAAAAATGTAATAGTATATATAGAATAATTAAAAAACTGTTTTGTTTATTTTGTATAAACAATGTTTAGCACAAGGTTCATCGTTCAATAGACCAATCATGATTTTCATTGTTCACAATATGAATATCTTTATCCGAAATATTTCTGTTAGTTCCACCGTTGGCATTTTTAATACTCACAGTTTTTCCCACAAGATTTTCTTTATGCAGTTGATAAATTGGAATGTAGATTCTTTCTTTTTCTGTTCGAATAATTATGGCATCATTCCAGCTTTCATCTTTATCAAAAGAAACAACTTTATCAACTTTGCCAACAATAGAACCGCCTTCAAAAAGTTTCAAAGGTAAATCAGATTTCAGATATTCTTCCAAAAATAAATTATAACGGCCTGTTGTACGAAGTACATTTTCATAATCTGATGAAAGTGTATAGTAATAATCTTCATGTTTTGCAAGACCAATGGAAGAAAGAAACTGTAAACGGTTTGCCAATGAAGGTTGCAAAGCTTTTATATAAATTGGCGATTCCATGTTTTTTAATTGCGTATCCAGAGTGGTCCATCGTTTTGCAGTGATAATGCTCTTTTTTGAAAGATCAATTTCTTTTTGTGAACGTTCTCCAATCATGCTGGTTGCAATGTTCGATAAGCATTCACGGATAGTAGATTTTATCATGTCTTTTGGAAAGCGGACCTTTCTGCCATTTTTATCTTTACCATTTATGGCAATGTGTAAATGATGATGATCAGTATCAGTATGAACAGCACCAAGCCAATAAAACTCATAGCCGGTTAGATGTTCCAAATGTTTAATAAAGGTTTTTCCTAAAAGCTGTAAATCAATATCCTGACTTTCAGGAGAGATGATGCACTTAAAGTGAAGGGGAACCATGTGTTTTTTGTAATCCTCAAAATCACAGCCAAACAATTCCTGCTTTTCTTCAACACCTTCTTTCCCAATTTGAGGCATGTAAAGTTTTATATAACGAGAATGAGTTGCAGAAGATTTTCCGTAACTCATCTTAAACACAACACGTTGATTCTTATTTGCAGGAAAAAGTGGTTTTTGCGAACCAAAATGTTCAGACTGGTTATGCAATTCTCTTTTATGTTTTTTTTGCTTTAAAAGAGAATTAAGATAATCGGCATCATTTTTACTGTGAAATGGCCGCTTCCAGTTAAAAAGTTTTTCATCATCAAGTTGATTTTTTTGAGGATGATTAAAGATAGATTTTATGTCAGCCATAAAAACTCCTGGTCTTGGGCAGGCTAGGGGTTTAATCATATTCTATACTAATAAAATAAAGTTTCAATAAAAAGAAAAATGCTGTTGTATACAAAAAAATCAATTGTGTACCAAAAAAACAATGTAATATAAAGAAATAAAAAAATATGTGCACAAACGTTTATCTTGCGTAAAGTTTATCCGGAATTCCGGATAATAAATATTATCCAGCCAATATTGTTATCCCGCCTACAGAGTATTAAATCTTTGAAATATAAACATTTGTTGAACGCAGAGGCGGGATAACAATAAAATTAACCATATACTTATCCTAACTTTCTGACGTAAATCCTTATAAAATAAGAACTTTTTATCAAAAAGTTAGGATAATAAAGGTTATCCGCAGTACAATGTTATCCTAAGTTGATGATAAGATTGTTTTGTAAGAATTCAAATTCGATGAAGATTTGATAATAATGCTTATTTCATATTATTATTGAAACTATAGATAAACAGAGGATGATCATGAAAAAAATTTTTAATATTTTAGTTTTTGGATTTTGTATTATTTTCCTGTCAATTTCCTGTAAAAGTAGGTCTTACACAGTAATAGAAAACTCTGATGGTGTAACTCTTTTTCATGAAGGTAAAGTTATACTAAAAGTTATTGATGACGAGGATTCGATTAAGTTAAATATCAGAGACAGTGAGTTAATATTAAATTTAGAAGAAAATTTTATAATTTCAGGATTAATAAAAGATCCTTCTGTGGATATTGCTTTTAATTCTAGTGAAATTGGTGTAGTAAATGCATCAATTAAAGATAAAAGAGATTGTGGAATTATAGCAAATTTTCCTTATACAGATAATGCCGGTTCTTTTAGTTTCAATACTCCAGATTATGGATTAATAACACAGTTTGAAATGTATAAGGAAAATCCTTTTATTGCCCATGAAGAAAGAATAAAAGATGAGATTATTGCATATGAAGTTGATGAAAAGGGGATTGTGTCATATTAATAAAATCGAATCTAATATCTTACAAATCCAATACCTTCTTAAAGTTCATTCCGTACTTTGTATTCCAGGTTTGTTTTCCTGTATTGAATTGATCGCAGAATCTTGTGAAGCTTTTTTCTGGTCGCTGGCAATACGAGAAGATTCTTAAAAAATTTACCATCTGAAGTCTCAAAGTAGGGATGTGCTCTTCCTTAAAATAGTGGTCAATCAGATTAGAAACAAAGAAAGTAGTTTCTTTATCAAGCTTTTTTAGGTCTTTGGAAGTTTCAAACTGATTGGCCCAAGGGTTTTCGTTATCCATAAGTTGTTTGACAATTCCTGGTCTAAGCTCGTACATCAGTCGTGTAAACTTTTCTCTAAAAGCAGGATCTGCAGTAAGGACTTTAATTGCAGGTATTAAACCACCTGTTTTTCCATTATTAAGAGCCTCGTATTTAGTAATGACCCATTCAATTTCATTTTTATCTTCTTTTTGCTGAAGTTCAGATTTTAAAATCTTTGCTCGTTCATAAAAATGGTTTAGTGAAACGTAGAGGTCTTCATAGAAAATCATAAAGTTTTCAACTGTCTTTCCAATTTTATTTGATTCTAAAACTACAGTTTCGCTTTGAAGTAGACCACTGTTTTTGAAATTGAATTTCTTGTAAAGACTCAAAGGAACAACTAATACAGTCTGCATAGAAGGATTGTTTAAAAACTGATCAGAAGTTATATAAAATGAGAATTCATTCATTAAAGATAACAGGAAAGGTTTTAGTCCTAAATTGAAAATTTTATCGTTTAATAACATACAACCTGAAACAAGATCTTTTTCTGAGAGTCCTTGTTTATGAGCATCTTTGAATTTCTGAAAAGTTTGTTTAGGTAAAATCTGATTAATACTTTCGGCCGCTTCATCTGGAACATATGAAGTGCTAATCAATGTCTTAATCATGCTAAGTAAATCATCAAAAGAAGCCTTTGTATTGTGAGAGAGAGGAGAATTAGATAAATCATCTATACGAGTTTTTATCTCCTGAATAATGTCAAAGTAGGTGATAAATGTAGTTTTTGCTGTCTGATAATCTTTAGCATCCTTGTTTAGATTCTTATTACGAGCAATTCTTTTAGTATTATTTATGGATTCCTGAACCCCTTCACAAATATCCATTGCCAAACATAAAACTGAGTTCAGATACTCAACAACTTCCATGATGTGAGTAGTGTAGTAAAGCTGGAAATTTCTTGTTCTGTAAATCATTGCCATATCATCGATATCAAAACAATTAACAGGATGATTGTTTCTTAATTCCAGATTGAATGAATCAACATCTCCATCATTAAATTGAGATTCCTTATAGCATACGGGATAGCAGCTTAAGCCTTCTGCCAATACTTTAATTGTGTCTTCTCCTAACATAATTCCTCCATGAATCGTATATAATATAACCGAATGATTATATTATATCAACTGTTAAATATAATCAAATAATTATAATTATATTTACATTCAAAATTTTTCTTGCTATAATACAGTCAGGAGTTGTCTATGGAAGCGTCAGAATTCTGGGATAAGGTAAAAAAGACACTTTTGGAACAGGGGAAATCCTTTGACTGGTTATGCAATGAAGCTGGAGTATCGGTTCAGGTTATGCGTAATCGCATTTATAAAGAACGAATCCCGTCTGTAGATGATACTTTAAGCTTGTTAAACGTTCTTGGATTTACAGTTGAAGAATTTTATGGATTAAAAACTTCAGGTAATCAAGTCAAAGAATTTGTGATGCCTGATAATTCAAATCAGATTCCTGTATTTGATCAGTCTTTTTCTGCTGGATTTGGGCAATTTGTACCAGATTCTGATTGTATTGATGGATATATTACTATTCCAGATGATTTGAAGCGTTATAAAGGCCATTTAGCTGCCAGTAAAGTACGCGGAGACTCTATGGAACCGACTTTACATGATGGTGATACCTTGATTTGTGATGATTTGGGTTACAAAGAAGACGGTATTTATGTAATTATCTATAAAGGTAAGGGATATGTAAAACGACTTCAACAAACTGCCAGCGGTGTTAAAATCATCTCTGATAATCCTGCTTATGCTCCAATGGAAGAAAATGGTACTTCAGATGATCTTTTAAAGGTTATTGGCAAAGTTCATTATGTGCTTCATAAGATTTAAGGGGTATGACTTTCCACGTAAAATATACCTTTTTTAGAAATCTCCCACGTAAAATATACCTTTTTAACTAAATTTGTAAGTGGATACAGAAAGTTGATGTATAGTGAAATTTGAAAAGTGTATAGTGGTTTTTAACAATATAATCAAAAGGTTATATATAACAATAAATAATAAAATGGATGTGTTATGAATCTAAAATCTGCAACTTTGAATGATCAAAAAAGTATATATAATTTAGTTCAAAAAACAATAAAAGAAGTGTATTCCAAATATTATTCGGCTGGAGTCGTAGAGTTTTTTGGGAAGTATCATTCAGAGGAAAATATAAAAGCTGATATTGAAAAAGGCATGGTTTATGTAATTGAAGAGGATGGTGATATAGTTGCAACGGGAACTGTATATGAAAATCACATTGCCAGACTGTTTGTTTTACCAGAATTTCAAGGTAAGGGGTATGGTACTTACTTAATGAATCTGTTTGAAACGAAGATTTTTCAGAATTATGGAGAAATTATACTGGATGCTTCATTGCCAGCTAGCAAATTTTATGAAAAAAGAGATTATAAACACCTGAAATATGAGGAAATAGACTGCGAAAACGGCTGTTTTTTACTTTATGAGGTGTTAAATAAGGTAAAATAGCCTGTATAAAAAAGAATACAGGTTGAGAAAGATAGTAATATGAAAAAGATAAAACCAACAGCTGATAAATATGAAATTTCTAGATTTGTGAATACTCAATCTCTTTATTACGATTCAGCTTTGAAAGAAATAAAAGCAGGGAAAAAAACAACTCATTGGATGTGGTTTATTTTTCCACAGTTAAAGGAACTGGGGTATAGTGAAACCGCAAAATATTATGGAATAAGTGGCTTAGATGAAGCTCGTGAGTATATGAAGAATAAAATACTCAGAGACAGGCTGATAGAAATATCTAAGGCTCTTTTGGGGTTAGATTCTAATAATGCCGAAGAAATCTTTGGCTGGCCAGATCATATGAAATTAAAAAGTTGCATGACATTGTTTGAAGTTGTAGAACCAGAAAGTCAAGTTTATAGGGAGGTGTTGGAAAAATTTTTCAACGGCGAAAGATGTGAAAAGACTTTAGAAGTTTTGGGAAGATAGGGGAAATTAAGGGAAATTTCCTCCTATTTTTTTTCTGATAAAGATGTCACTAAATGACACCGGTAGATGCTATGATTAAAATTAGCGAGGTGCTTATGGTTTTATTGCTGATATTAGGTATAGCATTTGGAAGTCCTATTGTTATTCTTCTTGCACTTTTTGGCATGCATGAAGATGGAGCTGCAGCTGACTGGGAAGCTTCAGAAAGAAACAAAGAACGCAGACATAAAGAATATATGGATGAAGTAAAACGTCATAATAAGAGTCTTGAAACACTACCAAGAAGACGTACAAGAACTATTGCCAGAGACGAGCACGGTAGATTTATTGCCCAGGAAATTGAAGAATATGAATGATACAGATATAGGAAACTTAAATTTGCATTTAAGTTAATTTTAGATTAAAATATGGATGAAGTGAATGATTAGAATTGTTTGCTTCTAGAAAACTTTTTTAATTACTTTCTTTTGTTGTTATCTCGGAAGAAAGTTAGAACCATAAAGACTGTTTCGATGACTGAATATAAGGTAGTGAAAACGTTTGGTGGTAAGCGTCTAAATAACACCCCCTAAAAATCAAACATAATTGAATATACAATCA
>JAKSTH010000051.1 GCA_024402655.1 Treponema sp.
TCTGAAGAAAAAGAGCCTTTCCTTTATAAAGTTTATTCATATCCTATTCGTGTATACAGAAAATATTTTCTTCCACCAAAAGCCGTTGGTTATGACAGTGCAGATTTTTATTCCGATAAAACTGTTTTTGATGGAGATGAAGTAAAAGCTGCCATGGAAGGAAATTACGGGGCTAAAACTCGTATTTCTTCTGGTGGGCAGGTTAGTGTAACACTGTATTCGGCTATTCCAATTCGGGGAAATAATGAAGTAATTGGTGTTGTACTTGTAAACCGTTCTACATACCGCATTCTTCAAAATCTTTATGAGCTTCGTCTTGATTTGGGACGTATTATGCTGCTGTCTGTTATTGTTGTAATTCTTGTTGCAGTATTTTTGGGACTTAGAATCAGTCGTCCATTAAGAAAACTTGCAAAACAGACTTCTGAATGTGCAGATAAAAAAGGTTCTATTCGTTTTACACAGTTCACTGGCAAAAAACGAATTGATGAAATTGGAGATTTGTCCCGTTCTTTTTCATCCTTAATAGAAAGATTAAATCGAAGAATCAAGTTCAGTCAGGCATTTTCATCTGATATTTCTCATGAGTTTAAAAATCCTCTTACTGCAATTCGTACTTTGGGGGAACTTTTAGAAAATAACGAGCTTTCTGCAGAAGAGAGAAAAGAACTGAGTCAGGCAATTATTACAGAAGTGACTCATTTGCAGGAATTATTAAACGGAATAAGAAAAATTTCTAAAATAGATGCTGGAGTTTTTCAGGAAGAAGAAAGTTTTTCTCTTAATAGTTTTACCCAGAATCTTATTCAGCGCATCCAGAAAAATTACAAAGAATGCAGCATAGAATTAAAATCTGAAAAACCTGAAATTATTATTAATATTGCTCAGGAATTACCTGAAATTGTTATTGGAAATCTTGTTGATAATGCAGCTAGTTTTGGCTCTAAAGTTCTGGTAACTTTGAACTCAATCCAATTAAAAGACAAAAAACAGGAAATTACAGTAACAGTGGAAGATAATGGTCCTGGTATTAGCGATGAACAAAAAGAAAAAATCTTTGATCGCTTTTATTCTGAACGAAAAGAAAATCAAAAAGAAAATCATACCGGCCTTGGTCTTTCAATTGTAAAAGCCGTAACTGACAGTCTGGAAGGCGAAATAGAAATCCAAAAAAGTGAAACTCTTGGTGGGGCAATGTTTATTTTCAAAGTAATATGTTCAGAATGCTAAAATCATAACATAAAAAAGCCACAATTCAGACACATTGGAAAGTTATCCTTTTTCTAACAACTAAAAAAAAGAGGTAGAAAAATGGAAAATAAAAGCAGTAATAAAGGATTCTTAAAATATCTTTTTGTAGGCATAATCATTCTTATTCTTATAATATTAAGTTTATGCATAAAATCAAAAATATATGACAGAGAATGTATTAGTGAAGATGCAAAATATTCAATCGTTTCTTCAGCTGGAAATCGTTTGTGTATTAGTGGTGTGTGGATTCAAGTTCCCTGGACATCTTCAAAAAGTGTGTGGTCAAATGACAGATTTAGTACAGAAGGCAATAAAGATTTTTTTGCTTCAAAAATCACATATGATGCACAGTTAAAATCAGAAAATAGATATCTAGGTATTTATTCGGCTCCAATTTTTACTGGCAGTGTTAATCTAAAATCAGTTATAAAGCTTCCGGATTTTAATGTTACAGAAAATCCGGAAATGAAATTTGATTTAAAAAAGGCTGTTGTTTGTTTGAATATAAAGGACATTTCTCTTGCAGAACGCCCTGTTTTGATTATTAATGGAAAATCTTATGAAGTAAGTTACAATGCCAATGCAAAGTATTTCTGCTGTGAAATAGATATTACGGACCAGAGTACTCTTGAAATTAACGGAGAATTAAAGGTGCGTGGGGCAGATGAATTCAGAGTATATCTAAACAGTGAAGACACTGAATTAAATATTAATGCGGACTGGAAATCTCCTGGTTTTTCTGGATATGATTATTTACCTTCTGAAAGAAATATTTCGGAAAATGGTTTTACTGCAACCTGGAAAGTTCCTTTTGACAGAGGGGATGGCAGTCATACAATCGGTTTTGCATATATTCAGCCAGTTGATTTATATTCAAAACTTCTTCGTTCTGTAAGCTATGGTTTCCTGTTTATTATAGTTCCATTTATTGTTTTATTCCTGTTTGAAGTATTTGCAAAAATTAATCTTCATCCTATGAACTATCTTTTATGTGGTGCTGCAAGCGTTATATTTTTCCTGCTTTTACTTTCTATTTCAGAACATCTTTCTTTTGGACTTTCATATTTAATTGGAGCATTTGCTGCAGGTTTGCTGGTATCACTTTATGTCTGCTGGATTACGGGAAAACTTAAACTTGGTGTTATAATGAGTTTTGTATTTGTTTTGCTTTATACATATCTTTATGTATGTCTGCTTTCTGAAGATTATGCTTTACTTATGGGTTCAATTTTTGCCTTTATCTTGCTGGCTGTAATTATGTTTATTACAAGAAAGATTGACTGGACAAACTTGAAAAAAAGCAACGATACTGATTTAATATAAATATGACAATTGCTTTAGTTGATGATGAAAAAAATGTCCGTTTAGGATTAAGAACTGCTCTTTCAAAAGAAGGGTACAACATTTTAGAATATCCTAACGGGCAGGAAGCCTATAATGCAGTTAGTTCCGGCATTGTTCCAGATATTTTTATTCTTGATATTATGATGCCGGTAATGGACGGAATTACATTACTTAGAAAATTAAGAGAAATGGGAATTTCTGCTCCAGTAATGTTTCTTACCAGTCGTGATGAAGAGTTTGATAAAGTACTTGGTCTTGAGCTTGGTGCCGACGATTATTTATGCAAGCCTTTTTCTATTAAAGAACTGGTGGCAAGAGTTCATGTGCTTTTAAGAAGATGCAAACCACGCCCAGAAAATGAATCTTTTAATAGCGAAGACTGGATTGTTTGTGGGAATATTAAATTAAACGAAAATACTTTTACTGTAACAGAAAATAATCAGACTGTAACTTTAACTGTAACAGAATTCCGTATTCTAAAGACTTTTCTGAATAATGCAAATCAGGTATTAACCAGAGAACAATTGCTGGAATCGGCATATCCGGAAGATACTTATTTAAATGACCGTGCTATAGACTGTCATATTAAACGCCTGCGTAAAAAGATTGCTGGTGAAAATATAGAAACTGTTTATGGCCTTGGTTACAAATTTATTCCATAAGGTTAAAGGAAAAATCATAAATGTCAAAATTCCAATTAATGTGCTATACTATAAACATATTATTTTAGGAGTTTATTTATGGTAGATTACACAGAAGGCTCGGGTAAACAGTATCATACAGGGGTTGGACCTGCAGACATTGGAAAATATGTTATTATGCCAGGGGATCCAAAACGCTGTGCAAAAATTGCCGAACATTTTGATAACCCAAAACTTGTAGCAGATGTTCGTGAATATACAACTTACACTGGTACTTTAGAAGGCGTTCCAGTTAGTGTTACATCTACCGGAATAGGCGGCCCTTCTGCTTCTATTGCAATTGATGAACTTGCAAAATGTGGTGCTCATACTTTTATTCGTGTAGGTACTTGTGGCGGTATGCAGGAAGAAGTTTTAGGCGGCGATATTGTAATTGCAACTGGCGCCATTCGAATGGAAGGTACAAGCCGGGAATTTGCTCCAATTGAATTTCCTGCAGTTGCAAACCTTGATTGTGTAAATGCACTTGTTAATGCAGCAGAACAATTAAAAGCACCTCATCATGTTGGTGTAGTGCAGTGTAAAGATTCTTTTTTTGGACAGCATGAACCAGAAATTATGCCTGTAAGTTATGAACTGGAAAATAAATGGCAGGCTTGGCTTAGAATGGGTTGTCTTGCCAGTGAAATGGAAAGTGCCGCTTTATTTATTGCTGGCCAGTTTTTGAAAGTAAGAGTTGGCTCCTGCTTTTTAGTTGTGGCAAATCAGGAAAGAGCAAAAAAAGGACTTGAAAATAAACAGGCCCATGATACAGAACTGGCTATTACAGTAGCAGTGGAAGCTTTAAGAAATCTTATAAAAAAGGATTTGAATAAATAGCAGGAAAACAATATGAAGAAAAAGATTGCTTTATTATGCTGTGGTTGGGCAGCAGATTTTATTCTGGAATTTATAGAAGGCATGAAAACCGTATTGTCCCCAAATTCCACAGACATTTATGTTTTTAACTGCTATAACTATCAGGAATTTTCCGGTTATCCTAACTTTACCGGCTATTCAATTTATTCTCTTATTCATTATGAAGATTTTGATGGCGTTATTATTCTTGCCGATTTAATTGGAAATCCTCGTATTCTGGAAAAAGAAAGATTAAGAATTCTTCAGTCTGGTACACCTTCCGTTACAATCAGCCATGAATTACTTGGAATGAGCTGTATTAAAATGGACAATTATTCTGGTGCCTTTGAAGTAATTGAACATCTTATTAAAGAACACGGCTGTAAAAATCTTGCCCATGTTTCTGGAAAAGAAAATGCAATTGATATTGCAGAAAGATACAAGGCATTTAGAGTTGCTCTTTCTGCTAACAATTTGCAGCTTGATATGAACCAGGTTTATACTCTGCCAACTTCTTCATATACTAACGGCTATCATTTTGGTAAAAAAGTTTTTACATCTGGCAATGTTCTTCCAGATGCCTTTGTTTGTGCCAACGATTCCCTTGCCCTTGGTATGATAAGAGCGGCAGCCGAATGTGGAATAAATATCCCAAATCAGGTGAAAATTGTTGGTTATGATGATTTGATTTTATCACGATGTTCAGAACCTGCTGTTACAACTGTAAAAAGCAATGCTGATGTTCTTGGTGCAGAAGCTGCAAAATATGTACTTGCAGGAAATCATCAGCCTGAAACTATTAAAATTGAATCTAAAGCTGTTTTCAGATCTTCTTGTGGTTGTGAGTCAGAGTATTCGGCTACAGAAACTTCAAGAAACTTTATTCATCTTATTGCTGAAACAAAAGAAAAAAATGAGTTTACCCAGCAAATTCAGATTATGGATGACGTTTTTACAGAAGCAGCCGATGTTTTCACGCTTTTAACAAATCTGGAAATCTTTTTTGCAAGACAGCATAGTTTTGAAGGTTCCGACTTTTGTATCTTCTTAAAATCTGACTGGACTTCTGTTTTAATTAACTCTGCTGAAAATCTTCCTTTGAATCTTTCTTATGGACAGGGAGTTCAGTCTATTGTTTCTATTCAAGGGGGAGAAAAGTATCCAAGAGAAATTATAAATACAAGAGATTTGATTCCTGGAAAGATGCACTCTACAGAAAACAATGTTTATCTTTTTATGCCGATTTATAATCACTCTTATGTACACGGTTATTTTGTTACAAGAAACAATCTTACTCTGGTAAAAAATTGTTATGGGTATACCTGGTCCCGAAACTTTGGTAATTCCATTGAACGTTTTAGAAAACGAACTATGTATAAGCAGATGAGTCAGCAGTTCCTTCGTCTTTCTACTAAAGATGGTCTTTCCGGACTTTTGAATCGTGTTGGACTGGAAAAACTTGCAAAACCATATTATGCACAGAACAAGAAAAATGGTCTTACAACAGTTTTGTTCTTTGTTGATATTAATAAAATGAAACATATTAATGATGCATTTGGACATCTTCACGGAGACCTTGCTGTAAAAACTATTGCCGCGGCAGTTATGGAAGTAATTCCTAAAAACTGGCTTCCTATTCGCTATGGTGGAGATGAATTTTTGGTTGTGGGAAACAGTAAAAATTATAATGGTGAAGATTACTGCAGCATTATTACAGAGCGAATTAAAGCAAAAACTTCTATTATGCGTTTGCCATATGAACTTTCTGCCAGTGTTGGAACCCTTACAGTTCCAGCCAGTTCACCTTTAACTTTGGAAGAAGCAGTTGAAAAAGTAGATGATATTATGTATAAAGCAAAGCAGGAATTTCATAAAAACGACAGTACGGAAACAAAATGACAATTACTTCAAAACAACTTACATATATTTTAGATAATACACCGGCAAGTCAGAACATTATGCTGGTAGGAAAACATGGTATTGGTAAAAGCCGCATTCTGGAAGATTATTTTTCAAAAAAAGGGGCAAAGGTAGTTACACTTTTTTTGGGACAGATGAGCGACCCTGGTGACTTAATTGGTTTGCCTGAAAAAAACGAAAAAACTGGCAAAACCGATTTTATGCTTCCATATTGGTTCCCTGTAGACGGTGAACCAGTAGTTTTGTTTTTAGATGAATTAAACAGAGCGCGACCAGAAGTTTTGCAGACTATTATGGATTTAACTCTTAACCGCAAACTGGCTGGAAAAAGTCTTCCTGCAGGCAGCCGCATTATTTCAGCTGTAAATAACGGTAACGAATATCAGCTTACAGATTTAGATCCTGCTTTAGTAAGTCGCTTTAACATTTATGAATTTGCTCCAACTGTAGAAGACTGGCTGACATGGGCTGAAAATACAGGACTTGATTCAAGAATCATTTCTTTTATTTCTGAAAATCCTGAATATTTAGACGGCGACATGTCTTCTTCTGGTGAAAACCTGGAACGTTCTCCAGACCGCCGTAGTTGGGAAAGAACTTCTGCAATTATTTCTTCTATGGCAGAACTTACAGATGATGCAAAAGCTCTTGTGGCAGGAATTATTGGAAATCAGGCTACAGTTGATTTTTTTAGATTTGCTTCTAAAAATACAATAATCAGTGCAAAACAGTTATTAACTCTAAATTTTAGCAATTCTGAAAATGAATTAAAAACATATTCTATACCACAGCTTACAAAAATAAATGAATCTTTATTCCGTTTTGTAGAAAGTCAGAAATATAACGAAAAAGAAGCTGAAAATATTGCTCAAAATTTACAGAAGTATTTTGAATTTCTTGAAAAAGAAGGGAAAACTGAAATTCAGTCCCACCTTATAAATTTGTGCAATGCAGAAACTTTTCCAAATACCCTTAATTTTATAAGCAGATTAGTTCCACAATTGTATGCAAAAATTATGGATTTTGTAGAAAAATTGTAGCAATTTTTTTTGCAGGCGTATTTTTACAGTTTAATTTTCCCGTTTGATTGCTCCAGGAGCATGGAAGAAAAAGATTCAAAATCTGAAACTGCAATTTCCCCAGACAAAGTTACAGAAGTATCAAATGCTTCTGTGACATTATATAAGGTATAGTTTTCCATCAGTTTTTTTACAAGTTTATGGGACGAATAATCTACAGAAAAAGAAAAGCCTCTTTTTTCAATTAATGGTACAAAGGCATTAATTTCGTTTGCTTTTGCAATAACACCTTTTGCTCCACCTGAATATGCTTTTACAAGCCCCCCGGTTCCAAGCAAAGTGCCGCCAAACCATCTGGTAACAGTGAGCATAACATTTGTACATCCACGCCCCTTAAGTACATCAAGAATAGGGCGTCCTGCAGTACCAGAAGGTTCTCCGTCATCACTCATGCCCATAACTTCACCACCGTTACCGGTTATAAAAGCATGACATACATGAGTAGCATCGCTGTATTTTGTTTTCTGGGCTTTTATAAGTTCCCGGGCCTGAGCCTGAGACTGACAAACAATCAGTTCTGAGAGAAAACGGGAACCTTTTATTGTTTCTTCATAAGAAACTTCTGTTTCAAGAATATCCATTATTGAAATAATTCACCATTTTTAGGCTGCTGACTTTGAACTTCAATAGACTGAACTTCTTTTGCAACAACTCTTACGCCTTTTGCTTTAAGAGATTTTTCTTCATAATCAGAAGCCTTAAATTTTTCCTGCAGGATTTTAACTCTTGGCTTTTTAACATAGTTTAAAGCAAAAGCAAAATCTTTGCGGGTATCAATATGAAGCACTTCCATGCCGTCTGGTGCAAAGAAATAGTCACGGTTCATAATGAATGCAGCAACTTTACAGCGTTTTACATAAACATACTGAGTAGCTGGTTCTCTATAAATAATTGTGAATAATACTTTAGAAAGACTTTCCTTGTCTGCATAACCACAGTATTTAAGTTCTGGTCCTACGAAGATTTTCTTTGGACTTTCTGAAACAGAAAAAATACCGCTTTTTCTGACATAAAGAATTTTATCATAAGGAGTTACACGGCAAACTTCCACGCCCCCTGGTACTTCCATACCAAGATATCCTGTTCGTTCGTCGTAGCGTAATGGAATATCTCTTTTAGTAACTGCTTTAACATCAACAGTTTTAATGTTTGTAATTGCAGTTTTGCGTTTTGAATCTTCACCAGTAAGTTTCTTTTCAATTCCTTCCAACCAGGAAATAGCATATTCAACCAGATGTTTTAAAAGTCTGTTGATTTCTTTAATTCTGGCATTAATAGCTTCTACTTCAGCTTTATTTTTGCTCATATCATAAAGAGAAATGCGGCGGATTGGAATTTTAAGCAAATGATCAACATCATCATCTGTAATATCTCTGATTAATTCTTTCTTAAAAGGAATAAATCCATCTTTTACAGCTTTAATAACGCCTTCTTCAGTTTTCTGAGTTTCAATCTTTTTATAGATTCTTTCTTCAACAAAAATGCGTTCCAAAGTTCTAAGATGAAGTTTGTTCATCAACTCTGCTTTTTCCAGCTCAAGTTCCTGTTTAAGAATACCAACCAGCTGTTTTGAATGATACTCAATAACCTGTGTACAAGTCATTTGAACAGGCATGTTGTCTTTAATAACAAGAAGATTACAATAAACAGTCTGTTCACATTCAGTAAATGCATACAAAGCATCTACTACATCTTTTGTGTAAACACCACGCTGCAATCTGATTTCGATATTAACTTTTTCAGAAGTATAGTCCTGAATAGAAGCAATTTTTACTTTACCGTTTTTAGCTGCCTTTTCAATAGAATCACAAAGGCTTTCTGTTGTTGAACCATATGGCAATTCTGTAATGACAATTTTTTTATCATCGCTGGTGTCCATTTTTGCACGAGTTGTAATTTTACCAAGCCCATCCTGATAGTCGCTTACATCAATTAAACCGCCAGTAGGGAAGTCTGGATAAAGCTGAAATTTTTCACCACGAAGACATTTTTTTTCTGCATCAATAACTTCATGAATATTGTGGCTGAGAATATTTGTACTCATACCAACGGCAATTCCTTCTGCTCCAAGAATAAGGATTAAAGGAAGTTTTGCGCTGAATGCAACAGGTTCTACATCGCGGCTGTCATAAGTTTCTACATAAGGTGTAATTTGAGGGTTTGTGTTAAAAATTTCTTTTGTAATAGGACGAAGACGGCATTCAATATAACGGGAAGCCGAAGCGCCGTCTCCTGTATAAAGGTTACCAAAGTTTCCCTGCTTGTCTATAAAAAGTTCTTTGTTTGCAAGATTAACAAGAGCAGTGTAAATAGAAGAGTCGCCATGAGGATGATATGCCATTACTTTACCAACAACATTGGCAACTTTTGTAAAACGACCATCATCAGTTTTTATGAGTGTATGAATAATTCGTCTTTGAACTGGTTTTAAACCATCTGTAATTTCTGGAATAGCACGATCGCGAATTACGTAGCTTGCATACTGAATAAAATTCTGATCGAAAAGATTTTTTACATAAGCCATTGGATCCCCACCCAAATTAGAAAATATGTATACAATTATACAGTAAAAATGGGATTCTTACAACTTATTACTTTTCTTTCAAAGTGGCTGATAAATCAAAAAACTTAGAGTTATATGAAAGGCCTGCACTGTAATTAATTTGTGTTCCATAATTATTCCAGTCTTTTTGAATTAAGTTTAGATTCAGCTTTGTGTTAAAAGAAACCTTTCCTTTTGTGCTAAAGCTAATGCTAAAACTTTCATTACTGTTCCACTGTTTTTGTGCTTGTAAAATACTTTTTGAATTTACCGGAGGAATAAATTCTGTATCTGCTTCTAAAGAAAGTTTACACCAGCTAAAAGAAAAATCATTTGCCATTTTTAATTTATATGACAGTGGTTTTAACCCATGAGACGGAACATATGTAATTTTTGTATTTCCCGAAAGTGCAAAAGAATAAAAGCCAGAAGAATATTCGAATCCCGGGTTTATATAAAAATAATGCTGAAGATTGTATAAATCAAATTGAGTAAAAAATGTGAGTCCTTCTTTTAATAAAGAGTTTTCCTTTTTTTGCTGATGCTGAAGATTCAGTTTAATTTCTGCAGTTTCTTTTAGTTTATAGTGATTTGCAGAATAAACATTTGAAAAACAGTTTATGTATTGGCTTAAACTAAAACTCCAGTTGCCGGTTTCAAAAAGATTTTCGTTTTCAAATGTAAAAGCAGGTTGTCCTTTAGGTGTAAAAAACAGGCTTTGTGAAAAAAGAGTTTTTCCATTTTTCCAGCTGTAGCTTTCCTGCATATTAAAACAGGGCTGTATTCCTTTTGTAAAATAAGGTTCAGTTAAAAACCAGGAATCATTCTTGCTTTCATTGTAAGGAAAAAGACCTGCTGTAAAACTTAAATCCCAAAGATTTTTTTGAGTTTCAGTTTTATTTTTTGTAACAGTAGTTTTTGTTTGGTACCACTTAAGTTCTAGACTGAGGCAGCTTTTATTTTCCTGGGGACTGTAAAAGCCGTTTACAAGAAGCTGATTTTTATTTGGGGCTGTGTAAACATATTGAAGAAAAAATGATTGTGGTTTAGAAAAAGAGGAACTGCTTTCATAACCTGTTTCCAAAGAGGTTGCGGTGGCTGAAACTTTTGTAAAAGCTGTGAAGCTAGGGGAGAGGGAGGGGGAAGTTAAAGAAGAAGCGCTGCCACTTAAAGTGAGATTTCCCGCTTTTAGTATAAGAGCAGAAGATTTGCCTGCAAGCTTTAAAGTACTGCCCCAATTTAGATTTTTATGTTTCATGTTTACATGAGCTTGAAGGGCCGGCAGAGTAAGGGAAGATGAAACATAAAGGTTTTCTTTTAAGTCTGGTACAAAAAACTCTACAGGAAAGGCCTTTGAGTCAGACTGGGAATGGAGCATTGGAGCTCCCCAAAAAAATAAAAAAGCAATTATCCATATTTTGTTCATATATGAATAATTGCTTTAATATGCAAAAAAAGGAGTTTTTATAAAAAAATTTTTTAATTATTTGTAACAGTTACATAACTACCGGCTTTGCTGAATTCAGAAATCTGAGCGATTTTTGTCATCCAATATTCAGCTTCGCTTTTTGTTGTGTAAGGTCCAACTCTAACTCTGTAGTAGAGTGTGTTACTTGAATCCTGATATGTGTAAATATCAGAGTTAATTTTATTATCAGCAAGAATTGTTCTTGCGTTTTCGGCTGTTTTCTTATTTGTATAAGAAGCAACCTGAACCCAGTATCTTGTAACTGCTTTTTCTGTTGTTGTTGCAGCAGGTTTTGCAGTTGAAGTTGTAGTAGTAGTTGTTTTTGTTGTAGTAGCAGTTGATGTAGTTGCAGGTTTTGTTGTTGTAGTAGTTGTTTTTGCAGGTGATGAAACTGTTGTTGCAGGCTGTTTTACACTGGCAGCTTTTTCTGTCTGTTCAGCTTTAGCAGCAGATTCTTTTACTGGTGTTGCAGCAACTGTTGTGCTTGCTGGCGATTCATTTTTAACAACAACATTGTTATTTTCTACAGGAGTTACTGTCTGAACAGTTTCTTCTTTTTCATATAACTGCTGATTTTTTAATGCATTAAGGTCAATTGTTGTACCAGTTTCATTCTGGTTTAAGTCGAAAATAGTTGTATTTTCTGAAACAACGAACATGTCTTTTACCTGAGTAACAGAATTTTCAGAAGAAGTTTCATCTGTTTTTGCAGGAGACTGAGTTGAATTATTATTGTTTGTCCATCCGTCTGAATAGTTTGTTTTTTCAACTGGAATAATGCTTGTACTTGTCTGAATTGTTTTTGTAGATGTCTGGCTCCAAATTAATGCAAAGCCAAGAACTACTAATAAGAATATGCTGACTGCAGCAATAATCCATAATGTTTTTCTTTGTTCCATAAAAATCCTCTTTTCACCGGAATGCACCGGCCACCTATGAAAAATATCGGATTTACAAGGAAAAAGTTTAGGAAAATTTTTTCTAGTTTCTTACAATCTGAATATTTACGCCTGTTTTTTTGTAATTACGGAAAAGGTTTCTTTGTGAATAAAACCGTTTAAAAATCTGTTTTACAGGAAGATGATCTCTTTTTCTTGCCCGCATAAATCTTTTAAAAACATTTGCTTTTACGTAAACAACATAATCGCATAAAGAAAGAAGCTCTGGAGTTTTAAAAAGCAGGGTAGCATTTAGAACGATATTTTTCCCCTGATTTTCCTGAATAAATTGTTTTGTAAGTTTTGTTATATATGGATAAATTATTTCTTCCTGCTGTTTTATTAATTCTGGAGAAGAGAATAAAAGTTTACCTAATTCTCTTCTGTTAATAGAACCATCATGGTTTTGGATTTTTAAACCTGCTTTTTCAGCTTTATGGGCAAAAGCTTTTAAAATATCCTCCTTTGCAAGTTCTATTACCTGATGCACATCTTTATCTGCGTCCCGGCAAAGCCAGCCTTGTTTTTCGTATTGAGAACAAATGTAATTTTTACCGGCGGCCATTTTGCCTGTAACACAGATTATCAATGGAATTCTCCCCAGCATTTGCCAGTTTCTATGCTTACTCTTAATGGAACTTCCAGAGCTACTGCAGTTTCCATTCTTTCTTTTATGATGTTAAGAGTTAATTCAATAGATTCTTTATCATCTGGACATTCAAAAATTAATTCATCGTGAACTTGCAATAAAAGGCGGGCTTTTGAACCAGATGCTTTAAGGCCTCTTACAACATTAAGCATGGCTTTTTTTACAATGTCAGCTGCACTGCCTTGTACCGGCGAGTTTACAGCAATTCGCTCTGCTGCAGATTTTTCTATTTTATTTTTACTGTTGATGTTTAATATTGGTCTTTTGCGGCCATAAACTGTTTCTACATAACCTTTTTCTTCTGCACTAATAACAGTATTGTGAATGAAGCTGTTTATATTGCTGTACATTCTAAAGTAATTGTCTATAAACATTGAAGCTTGAGTTCTGGTAATGCCTAAATCCTGGGCAAGACGGAAAGCACTCATTCCATATATTACACCAAAGTTGATTGTTTTTGCTGTGCGGCGCATTTCTGGTGTAACAGCTTCTGGTTCTACTCCATAAATCATAGCGGCAGTTGCTTTATGAACATCTGTTCCTTTTATAAAAGATTCACACATTTTTGGATCTTTCGAAAGATGTGCTAAAACTACAAGTTCAATTTGTGCATAGTCTGCAGAAATAAGGACTTTTCCTTTTGGTGCTGTAAAGGCAGAACGGATTTTTCTTCCTGCTTCGGAACGGACTGGAATATTCTGGAGGTTTGGTTCTCTGCAGCTTAATCGGCCTGTAGCAGTTCCTGTCTGTACAAAATCAGTATGAATTCTTCCATTACTGTCTGTAAGTTTAGGAAGAGTTTCTACATAAGTTGACTGAAGTTTTGCCAGTTCTCTGTATTCCAAAATCATTTTTGGAACAGGATTTAATGTTGCAAGTTCTTCTAGTACAGAGGTGTCTGTGGAATAACCTGTTTTTGTTTTTTTACCAGAAGGAAGTTTTAATTCTTCGAATAAGACTGTCTGTAATTGTTTTGGAGAAGCAATATTAAATTCGTGGCCAACTGTTTTATAAATCTCTTGTTCAACCTGAGCCAGCCCCTGGGCAAGTTCAACATTGTAGTCATAAAGATTTTGTGAATCTAAATGAATACCTGTAATTTCCATTTGGGTTAAAACTGGAAGTACATCCATTTCCATAAGGAAAAGTTCTTTATTTGTTTCATCAAGTTTTTTCTTAAGATTGTTCCATAAAAGCAGGGTAAAGTCCGCATCTTCTGCACCGTATGGAGCGGCTTGTTCTAAAGGTACATCTGCAAATGTCTGACCTTTTCCAACTATTTGATTGAATTCTATTCCTTTTAATCCAAGGACTGTTTCTCCTAAATATTCAAGGGAATAACCGTTTTTTCCAAGTCGCTCAGGATTTAAAATCCAGGCCGCAATCATTGTGTCTGCAAGGCGACATTTTATAGCTGAAAGTTCTTCTTGTGGTTCAAGTTTTAGTAATTCTGGGAATGCTTTAATTTGCGAAATAAGCACTTTAAGGTCAAATTTTGCATTATGCATTACAAGAAGTGTTTTGTCGTGAGTTATAAGTCTGATGATTTGTGTAAGACTATCCTTTAGACTGATATATTCAGTTTGATTAAACAAATCTTCTGAATTCTGCTGAACTGGAATATAAATGGCTTTTGTTTCTTCCCAGCAAAGAGAGAATCCTAACAACTGACAGTTTAAAGTGTCCAGACTATTGGTTTCTGTATCTAAAGCAATTGGTATTCCAGGTTTTTCTTCTGCAGCTTTAAGATATGCTGAAACAAAAGCTTCTAATTCCTGAAGATTAGTAACGGCTTTATAATTTGAAGTGTCATTCTGTTTTACAGTTATTGGTTCGTGAGTATTTTCTGAAAAAGGATTTGGGGCGTTGCGGTC
>JAKSTH010000052.1 GCA_024402655.1 Treponema sp.
AAAAAATAACCAAAGTTACCAAAATAATACAAATCTCTACAAAAATTGTAAGATTTGATAAACATGGAAGCAGGAAAACGGGTTTCCAAAAAGGTTCTAAGGGCGGAACGATAGTTTCCTCTCCGCCCTTAGCAGCTAGAGACGGTACCTAGCGGTTTTGGAAACCCGTTTTCCTGCGTCCCTTTTTATAAAGCAATGACAAAAAAAAGGTATTCGCAACAGCAACTTGCTACTACGAATACCTTTTTTAGTTTTATGAAGTTTTAATGTTTTTTATTTCACAATAACTTTGTTGATATGCCAGATGTCGCGAACGTAATCTTCAATTGTGCGGTCAGAAGAGAACTTACCACAGTTAGCAATATTCTTAAGTGCCTTTTTAGCCCAGCCTTTTTTGTCTGCATATGCAGCAGCAATTTTTTCACGAGCTTCACAATAAGAATTAAAGTCTGCAAGTAAGTAGTAAACATCAGGACGCTGTCCTTCTACACCGTAAATCAATGAATCATGAAGTTCTTTGAATAACTGGTGTGTTGGATCATAAGTTCCATCAACCATCTGTTCAAGAACTTTTGCAAGAGCAGGATTACAATCAAGATATTCCTGTGGATTGTAAGAATGTTCTGCTTCCATTTTCTTGATTTCTTCTGTCAAAAGACCAAATACGAATCCGTTTTCTTTTCCAGCTTCTTCAAAAATTTCAATATTAGCACCATCCATAGTACCCAGTGTTAAAGCACCGTTTGCCATGAATTTCATGTTTGAAGTACCAGAAGCTTCAAGACCTGCTGTAGAAATCTGTTCAGAAACATCTGCTGCTGGGAAAATCTTTTCTGCAACAGAAACACGATAGTTTTCTACAAATACAACTCTAAGTTTTCCACGAACTCTGTGGTCACCGTTAATTCTTTCTGCAACATTGTTAATCAATTTAATAATTGATTTTGCACGACGATAACCAGAAGCGGCTTTAGCACCAAAAATGAATGTTCTTGCAGGTGGATTGTAAGAAGGATCTTCTACAATTCTGTTATACAAGTACATTACATTCAAAATGTTCAAAAGCTGGCGTTTATATTCGTGTAAACGTTTAACCTGAACATCGAAAATTGATTCTGGATCAAGGAAAACGTTCTGTGTATGTTTAAGATAATCTGCAAGAGCCTGTTTATTTTCCATTTTGATGTTAATAAGTTCTTCGAGAGATTTATCATCATCAAGGAATTTTTCAAGACCTTTGAGTTTTGTTAAATCTTTTTCCCAACCATGACCAATTCTTTCTGTAATGAAATTTGCAAGTTTAGGGTTAGCATTAAGCAACCAGCGGCGCTGTGTAATACCGTTTGTTTTATTGTTAAACTTTTCTGGATAAATTGCATACCAGTCTTTAAGTTCAGCAGTTTTAAGTAATTCTGTGTGAAGAGCAGCTACACCATTTACAGAGAAACAAGCATGAATAGCCATCCAAGCCATGTAAACCATGTTGTTATGGATAATAGCCATGTGTTCATGTTTGTAATAATCGTTAGGGAATTTCTGACGAAGTTCAATAACAAGACGGCGGTTAATTTCTTCAACAATCTGATATACACGTGGTAAAAGTCCCTGGAAAATCTGAATTGGCCATTTTTCCAAAGCTTCTGCAAGAATTGTATGGTTTGTGTAAGCAAATGTATGTGTTACAACATCCCAAGCATCATCCCAACCAACATTGTAATCATCCATCAAAATACGCATTAATTCAGGAATTGCAACTACAGGATGAGTATCGTTCAACTGAATTACATGTAAATCTGCAAATTTAGAAAAATCTGTTCCGTGATCTGCAACATAATGGCGTACTAAATCCTGCAAAGAAGCAGAACTAAAGAAATACTGCTGTTTAAGACGAAGAGCCTTTCCAGAAGGACCATTATCATTTGGATAAAGAACACGGCTAATGTTTTCTGCATTGTTCTGACGTTCAACAGCACGGTTATAATCCATGTTATTAAAAAGCTGAAGATCAAAACCGTTAGAAGAAGAAGCCTGCCACAAGCGAAGTGTGTTTACAGTTTTTGTACCAAAACCAATAATTGGCATATCATAAGGAGTTGCTGTTACTTCTTCTGCATTTTCAATATAGAAACGTGGGCGACCATCTGGAGTTTTTCCATAAGCAATGTTACCGCCAAATTTAACAGTAACAGCAAGGTCTGAACGTTTAATTTCCCAAGGATCGCGGTGAGCAAGCCAGTTATCTGGATATTCTACCTGGTAACCGTCTTCAATTTTCTGTTCAAACATACCGTATTCATAACGAATACCGTAACCCTGTCCTGGATAATCTAATGTTGCAAGAGAATCAAGGAAACAAGCTGCAAGACGTCCAAGACCACCATTTCCAAGACCTGCATCTGGTTCTTCATTTTCAATCATATTGAAGTCAATATTCATGTCCTGAAGTACTTCTTTTACAGCATCTTTAATTCCTGCATTAATAAGGTTGTTGCTTAATGCGCGACCCATTAAAAATTCTGCTGATAAATAATAAAGCTGTTTAGTTGGTTTCTTTTCGTATTCAGCACGAGTTGCCATCCAATTTGGCATAATCAATTCAAAAGCTGAAGCAGAAACCGCATCAAAAAGGTCATGTTTGTTAGCTTGTGAAATGTCCTTTCCATACTGTCGTCTTAAACGAGCAGAAAGGTTGGCTTTAAATTCTTCTTTATTAAAGTCCATAAGTCCTCCAAAAATTAATTGCTTTTGCTTACTAGCAATACGGAAGAACCGGATACCAGCACATATCTACGCTGTTCGGTTAGTAATTCTTCCTTTCCACTTTCTAAAATATCTTTAGGGCTTTCAAAATCAGTATCGGCAACACGATACCATTTTTTATTTCCCGTTAAGGCTGGTAAAGTAATAGTCAAGTCGTAAAGTTCCATGCTGGTTGCCACATAAAAGTCTGTATTAGTATTTTTATCTGACAATTTAAATGCAAGGAAACGACTCTGTTTCTCCCAATCAGGAGACTTTGCATTTATATCATACCAAGAAATCTCTTGTGATGAAATATTATTTTCACCAAAGAAGGAATTTCTTGCAAACATTGGGTTATTTTTTCGCACAGAAATTATATTTTTAACAAAATGATGAAGTCCTGCATGCTTTTCAAGCAGGCTCCAGTCCATCCAGGCAAGTTCATTATCCTGACAGTAGGCATTATTATTACCATTCTGACTTCTTCTCATTTCGTCGCCATAAAGCATCATTGGAACGCCCTGAGACAAAAATAAATACAAGAAGAAAGATTTTATTTTGTTTTCTCTGATTTTTTCAATTTTTGGATTTACACAGTGACCTTCGTATCCATGGTTATAACTTAAATTGTCATCTGAACCATCACGATTATTTTCACCGTTTTCATCATTATGCTTGTTATTATAACTTACAAGGTCATTCAATGTAAAACCGTCATGAGCAGTTATAAAATTTATGGAAGCCAAAGGTGTTCTTCCAGAATGATTGTAACAGTCTGAACTACCGGCCAGTCTGGTTGCAGCAGCTGTTACTGCATTTTCATCGCCACGAATAAAACGGCGCATATCATCTCGGAAGCGACCATTCCATTCACACCATCTGTTTCCACCTGGGAATCCACCTAACTGATAAAGCCCCGCACAATCCCATGGTTCTGCAATAATTTTTGTATTTGCAAGAATAGGATCATCATTTATAGCTGTTGTAAGTGCTGGAAATTCTGAAACAGCACCTTTCTGATTTCGTGTTAATATAGAAGCTAAATCGAATCTAAAGCCGTCTACATGCATTTGAGTAACCCAATAACGCAAACTGTCCAGAATAAACTGATATACCACAGGATGATTACAATTTACAGAGTTACCGCATCCACTATAATTCATGTAATACTGATTTTCATATGGAGGCAATGCATAGTAAACATCATTCTGTAAGCTTCGGAATTCAAAAGTGTAGCCGTGTTCATTGCCTTCTGCAGTATGGTTATAAACTACATCGAGAATAACTTCTATTCCGGCTTTATGCAGTTCTTTTACCATCTGTTTAAATTCTCTTACAGCACCACCTGGAGTTTTATCTGCAGCATATGTAGTTTTAGGAGCAAAAAAACCTATTGTACTGTATCCCCAGTAATTTACTAGAGGTTCACCTGTTCTAGGATTCGAATTCCCGTTTTCATTTTCATCAAATTCAAAAACAGGAAGTAATTCTACAGAAGTAATGCCTAAATCTTTTAAATAATCTATTTTAGAAGTAAAGCCTTTATATGTTCCCGCTTGATCAGGAGCAATTTTTGCAGTTTTAGAAGCAGTAAATCCTTTTAAGTGAGTTTCATAAATTATTGTTTTTTCCAAAGGATAATTTAGTGGTCTGTCGCCTTCCCAATCAAAATCATCATTTACAACAACGCATTTTGGAAAATCAGACAAATCAAAAAGTTCGCCGCCTTCGTTACCAGAAAAACCTACTTTATGAAGATTATTATATGAACGGAAAACTGACCCTTGTGAAAAAGCTTTTGCATATGGGTCAAAAAGATATTTGTGATAATTAAATCTTTGTCCTTTTGTTGGATCGTATGGACCGTCTACTTTATAAAGATACAGTGCACCTTCTTTTAATCCACATACTTCAATATGCCAGATATCTCCGGTTCTATTAAGATTTTTATCCAGATCGAAAGAACAACTAGCGGTTTTATCTTCTGGTTTGTTGAATAAAAAAAGTGTAACTCTAGTTGCAGTTTTACTGTAAATTGCAAAATTTACACCATTGGCAGTAAGGGTAGCACCAAGTGCCAATGGAGAACCGCATTTAGTAATAAGTCCAGTCATGATTACCCGATTTTAGCAGAATAATTGTCTGCATTCAAGATAAAAGCGTTTTTCATCGGCTTCGCCCATAGAGAAGCTTTTTCTAGGAAGTGGACCTCTGCCATTAATTGTTTCAAAGAAACTGTCTTTTGCAATTGGAGGCAGCAAGATTCCTGTGCCGTTAGCTTTGGTACCGAGGGCCATAACTTCTTCTGTTCCATGAATATAATCAATTTCTGCCTTCTGGTTTTCGTCCTGTTTTAAGAAAGCATCAATTTCCGGCTGAAGCCGTGCCACTGCCAGTTCCTTAATTTCAGTCTTTAAGTAAACATATTTCTGCTTTCCGTCTTTTACAAAAGCAAAACCAAAATCTGCAGCCGAAGCTTTTACAAGTTTTTCCAGTTCTTCTTTAGAAGCAACTTCGCTGGCTTTTCCACCAAGTTTGTCACAAAGGAAAGAAATAAGTTTTTCAGAATCAATATCAAAAATTACACGATGAATTGGTTCAAAAGTTAAACCTTCATCATAAATATTTACAATTTCTACCAGGGCAAATCTTACAGGATTTTCCTGCAATTCTTTTTCAGATGCACCTTTTTCTTTCAGCTGAGCTTTGTATTCATCCCATACAGCTTTTGCAGTTGCAAGAGAATGATTTCCATCTCCTACAGCAAACAGGAAAGTTGAACCATCTGGAGCTGCATTCTGTTCAGCAATTTTATTTACAGCCTGAGTTACAACTGAAATTTCTTCATCAGTTTTAAGAGTCCAGCCTGTAATGCTTCCGCCGTTATTCATAAGCTGACCGTCATAAATTGGAGCATGTTTTTTTGCAACCGAACCGGCACCTTCTACAAGAAGCTTTTCTTTATCATTTACTAAAAGCATAATGTGAGGAAGTTCCAGGCTTGCACCACGGCGAATTTCCATTCTAGGTGGAATGCGTTCTACAATTGTTGCTTCTGTAGCACGAATGTTTGCATTTGAAAAAGGTTTCCATTCATAAGTTTCCAAATCAATCTGAGCTACAAGACCTTTTCTCATTCTTCCAAATGCTGTTTTTCTTTCTATACATATGAAAGCTTTTTCTGCTGGAGCAAATACATCCCCTGCTAAATAAGATTTCATTGTTTCTCTGATTTTCTTAATTCTCTCTGGCTTATCTGGAGAATTCAGGTAAACTTCTGGAAGAATCAGATTCAAAGTAGAAGGATTATTTCCTGCGTTCTTTTCTGCTTTTTTCCAATAATCTAAATCCTGAGTGTACTGGTCACAAGCAATAACCGACCAGCTGGCTAAATCGATATTTTTAGGTAATAAAATTTCAGGAATTCTAATTCCGTATTCTTCAATCTTTTTCATAGTTCCAAGTATACTGTTATATGGTAAATTGTGCTACAATTTAGAAAAAGGAAAGTAAATAAATGGCAATGTCTGCAAATCAACATTTATTCCAGTCTGAATTTCAGGTTCAGAAAATGTCTCAACATCAGATAATGACCCTTAATTATCTTGCTATGAGCAATAAAGATTTGCGTGAAGAAATTTTAAAAGCCGTAAGAGAAAATCCTGCCCTGGAAATTGTTTACGATCCAATAGAAGAAAATTATAAAACCCCTTCTTCTATAACTGCAGATGACTTTCAGCAAACACTTGAACAGACTCAGGATGCTACAGAAACACTGCAGGAACATCTTTTAAAACAAATAGAAATGGAGCATCTTTCACAAGACGAACGTTCCATTTGTATTGCACTTATTAACAACCTTGATAAAAACGGCTGTTACGGTTCCATGCTGGATCCTGTTACTTTACTGGATAAAACCCGCCCCCAGCAAAATATAAAAATGCTTTCTAAATGTATTGATTTAATTCATCATCTGGACCCGGTAGGAACCTGTTGTAAAACTCCAGAAGAAAGTCTTTTAGTTCAGGCTCAAATTAATAATGATGCTACTCCACTTACACTTTTTATTTTAAATAATCACCTGGATCTTATTGTTTCCATGGTTCCAGAAAAAATTCTTAAAGCCATAAAAAAATATCTGGAAGACTGGCATGCCCAGAGTTTTGCACCTAAAACCCCAATAGATAATTATCCTATTAATATAGAAGAAATTCAAAAATCTATAACATATATTCGAAGTTTGAACCCATTTCCTGCTGCAGATTTCGCCTATGATGTGGCAGCCAGCAGATATAATCAGCCGGATATAGTTTTGACTATAGAAAAAGTTCCAGAATATATCAGCGAAACCGACTTTTCTACTGGCAAAATAAAAGCAGATGAAAACTGTTATTTTCAGGTAAAATATGCTTCGGGAATAATTCCAGAAATAAGAATTAATCCTTCTATAAAAAACTTAAAATCAAATACTCAATTAGTAACAAATGGAAAAGCACTTATTCAGCAGCTCCAGTTCAGAAAAAACACAATTGCTATGCAGGGCTGTGCTATTGTTGCTTTACAAAAAGAATTCTTTTTAAATGGACCTGGAAATCTAAATCCTTTAACCAGAAAACAGATTGCTCAAATGTGTTCCATTCATGAATCTACAGTAAGCCGCATGGCAAATAAAAAGTTCCCAAAATATTTCCAGTGCCAGTGGGGCGTTTTTCCTGCAAGCCACTTTTTTTCTTCCAGCATAAATAACGAAAAAGGCACAAAAATTTCGGCCGAAAAAATAAAGTTTGAAATACAGGAAATTCTTTCACAGAATGCCGGGATTTCAATTTCTGACTCTCAGATTACAAAACTCCTGAATGAAAAAAATATTCCAGTTGCCCGCCGCACAGTTGCAAAATACAGGGCCAGCCTTAATATACAAAACTCCTATAACCGCTAATTCTTTATAAAATAAGAAGGTTCTTATTTATTTTATGTTGTAACTCTCCTAAGAATTCAGTAAATTTACGAATGTTAGTTTAGGAGGAAACATGGCAGTCATCAGTTTACAAGATGTACACAAAAGTTACCCTATGGGAAAACAGACCATAGAAGCTGTAAAAGGAATCTCTTTTAAAGTAGAAAAAGGAGAATTTGCAGCTATTTCAGGACCTTCAGGTTCAGGTAAATCGACACTTCTTAATATGATTGGTTTAATCGATTTACCAAGTTCTGGTTCTATTATTATTGGCGACACAGACGTTTATAAAGATGTTAAATTAGAATCAAAGAAAATTGACCGTTATATTACAGCATTACGTCGTTCACATTTAGGTTTTATTTTCCAGACTTTTAACCTTATTCCAGTTCTTAATGTTTATGAAAACATTGAATTCCCACTTTTACTTAAATCAAAAAATCCTGCTTCAAAAAGCCCTGTAGATGATTTTACTTCTGCACAGAAAGCAGAATGGATTAATTATCTTATAGATAAAGTTGGACTTTCACAGTGGAAAAATCATAAAGCAACAGAACTTTCTGGTGGACAGCGCCAGCGTGTAGCAATTGCCCGAGCTCTTGTTACAAAAGCACCTTTAATTCTTGCAGATGAACCAACAGCAAACCTGGACTCTACAAACTCTGCACAGATTCTTTCACTTATGAAAGCTTTGAATAAAGATCCAGATTTACAGACAACCTTTATCTTTTCAACACACGATTCCCGCATTGTTGACATGTGTGATCACGTAGTTCACATTCTTGACGGTAAAGTTATTAATGACGAATACAAAACAGGTTCTGATGTTTACAAGCTTTAGTTGGAGACAAAATGAAAGAAATTATTAAACTGGCAATGCGGAACCTTAAAGAGCATAAGTCCAAAACAATTATTATTGCATTGTTCCTTACACTTGGTGTTGCAATTGTTGTTATGGGAAACTCTTTTCTTGAATCCGTAAACAGAGGTCTTGAAAAAGACTTCCGCGCAAATTATACAGGTGATGTTGCAATTGCAATTAAAAATCCAAAAGGTTCATTAATCGACATTTTTGGTATGAATTCAACCAACATCAGTACAACTCTTCCACAGATTCCTGCAATTCCAGATCTTGAAAAAGTTCAGAAAATTGTTGATGAAACTGAAGGAATTAAAAAACAAACAAAACTTATTTCGGCACAGGTAGTTGCTGCAAGCGGTCTGGAAGTAGACTTATCTGATCTTGCAGACAGAGATGACCTTGGTTTTGACGACCTTCCTATTTCCATGCTTTTTGCAGGAGAAAACGGAACCTACTGGGACACATTCCCAGAAGTTCATTTTGTTGAAGGAACTTATCCTGCTCCTGGTACCAATGAAATTATGATTGATACTCGTGTTAAAAATGCTTTTAACAGTCTTTACAGAGAAGATCTTAAAATTGGAGATACAATCCTTCTTTTAGGAGCAAACTCTCGTGGTATTCTTCGTGAAGCAAAAGTGGTTGGTATTTTTAACCCACCAAACGAAAATTCTGCAATGTTCCAGATTATTTACAGTAATCCAGAATTTGCCCGTTCTTTTGCAGACTTAACTTATGCTGCAAGCTTTAAAGATGAATTACCAGATTCTGTAGACCTTTCAATTTCAGACATGTCAGAAGAAGATCTTTTTGGTGATTTTGACGATGACCTTTTTGGTGAAATTGCAGAAGATGATTCTTTCCTTTCTACATCTGAAGTTGATTTCGATTCTATTCTTGGTGACACAACTCTCCGCGATGAATTGAACAAAACTGATGACGGTGCATGGCAGTTTATTCTGGCAAAAGCAAATAATCCTGATGCAGTAATTGAAACTTTAAGAAACAGATTCCAGGAAGAAAATCTTGAAGTTCAGGTAATGAACTGGAAAGCTGCAGCATTCTCTTATTCAGGAACTGTAGAAGGAATCAGCGTAGTATTTAATGTTTTGATTTTCATTCTTGCTGTTGTTGTATTCATTATCATTATGAACACAATGATTGTAAGCGTTATTGAAAGAACAAGTGAAATTGGTACAATGCGTGCAATTGGTGCCGAAAAGAAATTTGTAAGACTTTTATTCTCTTTGGAAACTGTAATTCTTACTTTCATTTCTTCTGTAATCGGTATAATTATTGCATTCATAGCAATGGCAATATTCAATTCTCTTAATATTGCAATTACAGACAGCATTGCAAAAATGATTCTTGGTGGCGGTTTATTACACTTCTCTCCTAATGCTGGAATCGTTATTACAACAATTATTGTTGCTTTAATTGGCAGTCTTTTAAGTAATATTTATCCTGTTCATGCAGCACTTAAAATTACTCCTATAAAAGCTCTTTCTAGTGGTGAATAATATGGCAAAAAACTATTTTGAAAAAAAAGCCATAATTTATAAAATGGCTGTAAAAAATCTTACAAGACAGAAACGAAGAAATATCATTCTTGCAATTGCTATTGCAATCGGTTTCTTTCTTGTTACCAGCTTAGACGGCTTTGTTTCTGGCATGGCAAATTGTCTGGAAGACCAGTTTACACAGTTAATGGGTGGTTCTGTCTTAATTAACGGATTGGAAAAAATTCCTGCCGCAGAAGAAGACGGAAAATCAAAAGTAATTCATGTAGTTCGCGATGGTGACTACATTAAAAATCTGCTGGAAAAAAGCGGTATAAAATATACATCTTATTCCTGCTATTCAACAAACTCTGGTTCTATGATTTTCGAAGGAAATAAATCTGTTGTTCAGCTTTATGGCCGCGATTTAACAGATCCTACCCTTATAGAATCTTTCCAGTTTATTTCTGGTGGCATGGAAAATATTGGTCCAAACACTGTAATCATCAGCGAAAAAACTGCAGAAGCAATGAACCTGGAAGTTGGAGACCAGTTTATTTTCCAGACTTCTACTGTTTATGGCCAGAGAGCAGTAACAGACCTTACTGTTGCCGGTATTATTAAAGCAAACAATTTTATTAATACAATTCAGGCTTATACAGATATTGGCGAATTAAATACATTAATTGGTTTACCAGAAGACGGCTTCACAACTTTCTCAGTTTATCTTACAAACAAAAACAAACAGGTTAGCATTGCGGCTCAAATAGAAGATTTAATTCGCAAAGACGGCCAGAATGTTACAAGCCGTATAACTGCAATGCAGACAAATCCTTCTAATATTAGCCGCGGTTTTGAAAAACAGCTGGAAGGTGAAGAAAACCAGTGGGAAGGAACAAAATGGTCTGTAGAAGCACTTTATGACAGCGTTGCTGGTCAGGGACTTAAAAAAGCAGTACTTATTGTTCACATTGTTACAACAATAGTTCTTATTGTTATTCTTTTGATTGTAATGGTTGGTATTTCAAACACATACCGCATGATTCTTTACGAACGAATCCGCGAAATTGGTACAATGCGTGCCCTTGGTATGGAAGGAAAAATGACCAGCAAACTTTTTACAACAGAAGCTGTAATTCTTTGTATCTTTGGTGCTGTTTCGGGACTTATTATATCAGTAGCATTACTGCAGATTCTTTCAATGATTCCTTTCAACATTGAAATACTCAGTTTATTCATGCGCAACGGACACTTTACTTATTTACTGTCACCAGTATCTATAATTATTCAGTATGTAATTCTTATAGCTCTTACAACACTGGCAGTTTTAGGTTCAGCTAAAAAAGCCGCTAGAATGAATCCTGCAGAAGCACTTAGAACTTTTAAATAATTATTTCCAGGAGGAAAAAATGAAAAAACTTATTTCTTCAATTGCCTTAGTATTTACTGCAGCAGCCCTTATGTTTGCTCAGGTAGATACAAAAACTGCAGAGCAGGCATATAAAATTATGGAATCTACAAACGATGTACTTGCTTATCACGGCGACTACTCTGCAACCATTTCTCTTGTAGTTGAAAAACCAGGAAAACCTAAAGAAAACATCCAGTTTAAAATCTACGAAAGAACAGACAAAGATTTAATGACAATTGTTCAGATGTTCCCAGAAGCAGATAAAGGTAAAGGTTATCTTCGCGATGGTGATAATATCTGGTCTTATGACCCTATCAGCCGTAAGTTTACTCATACTTCTATTAAAGAAGCACTTGGCGATTCAGACGTTAAAATTGATGATGTTAATCAGAGCAAAGCAAAATGGCGTGAAAATTACAATGTTGCAGAATTTAAAACTGGTGTATTAGGTAAATATGAAGTTTATATCATCACTTTAGATGCAAAAACAACTGAACCTTCATACCAGAAATCAACTTACTACATTAGAAAAGATGTTCCACTTTTATTAAAAGAAGAAGACTTTTCTGGTTCAGGCCGTTTAATGAGAACTATTCTTGTTCCTAAATATTCAAAAGTTACAGCAGGTTATGTTGCTACTCAAATGATTATGAAAGATGAATTGAATAAAGGTGAATCTACACAGCAGGTTATTTCAGAATTATCTTTCAACAAACTTCCAGACCGCTTGTTTACAAAAGCATATCTCGAAGGATTAAACTAACATGAAAAAATTATTTCTGGCACTTTTTATTCTGGACATTGCTGTTTTAACAGCTTTTGCCCAGTCTGATGATGATTTTTTCTTTGATGATGATGTTATTGAAGAAGTAGAAGATTCTACTTCTTCTTCATCACAGGGAATTATTTTTGAAAACGGCAGTGTAAAAATTGGAGGCAGTCTTTCTGCTTCCATTTCTACCACAACCCCATTGTTTTCAAAAGAAGACAAAACTTTTTCAGATAATCTTAAAGATACAGCTTTTACACCAGTATTAAGTTCCACACTTACTGTAGATGCTCGTCCTACTCAGGATTTAAGAATCTATACAAAGCTTGCATTCAGCTATCCGTTTACTAATTCGTCTATAGATTTAACCAGTCTTTCAAGTCTTTCCAGCATTAATCTTTCAGATGTAATTAATGTAAAAGAATGTTTTACAGACTTTAATCTTGGTGATAATGCTTTCTTCCGTTTTGGCGTTCATACAGTTTCATGGGGAACCGGTTTATTCTACAGCCCTGTTTCAGATTTAATTAATACATCTTCTATTAACCCTGAAGATACAGATGCTCAGGTAGACGGCGCATTAAACTTAAGAACTCAAATCACATTCCCAGATTCATTAAACTGTTTATGGCTTTATGTGGTTGCTCCTTCTGACAACAAAGCAATTCACACTGCTCTTGCAGGAAAATATGAATTCCTTCTTGGCGGTTGGGAATTTGGTACAGGTTTAGTTTATCAGTATGAATCTGCTCCAAAAGCAATGATTACAGCCAGCGGAAGCATAAAAAAATTAGCAGTATTTGGTGAAGCAGTTTACCAGTATGGTGCAGATAAAGAATGGTCAGATGATTCTGACTGGAACAATAAAACAAGCATTTTTAGAGGAACTTTAGGCATTACTTACATGTGGAAAGATCCTGGCATTACTTTAGCTGCACAGTACTACTACGATGGAAACAATGTAGACTATACTCAGTTTACAGGAGCTGGTCACAACTTTGCATTCCTTACAAACTTTTCTAAAATTGGAAACGCAAAAGACCTTTCTATTTCCCTTTTAGGTATTGTTAATGTTGGAAGAGTTACAGCTACAAAAGACAATTTGACACCTTTTGTTCCTAAAGATCTTGATCCTTCTATAAGACCTCAAGTAATTAACAGACTTGATGATGTTGCAGAACAGATTAATAATCTTCCTTCTGCTATCTTCTCTGCAACTGTAAATTATGCAGTCACATCAAATCTTTCATTTGGTGCAGGTCCATACATTACAGTTACATCTTGGGACGAAAAACCAACCGTTGCACT
Organism: Treponema sp.; assembly: GCA_024402655.1. GTDB lineage: Bacteria > Spirochaetota > Spirochaetia > Treponematales > Treponemataceae > Treponema_D. Next base: position 13,549 of record JAKSTH010000052.1, read on the forward strand.
TAAACTTTCTGCAAGATTAGGCGGCGGTAACTACTAATAATTATCCTAAACACAAAACGCCATGTTGAATTAAGTTCAGCATGGCGTTTTTTTTTGCATTTAATTCTTCTCCGGCATGTGTGTCAGGTATGTCCGGTTCATATATTCTAAAAACATTATTTATGTTATACTTTTTCCATTATGGCAAAAAAGAAAGCAAAACCAGATTTTTCAAAACCAAAACAGGAAGTTACTTCTAAAAAAGAAGAAGTTTTACCAGATTTTATTGATAAAGAAGCTCAGAAATGCGAAGTTCATGTTGCAAAAGACGGAACCGTTACCGTAAATGGTGATCTTGCTCCAGAAGACATGGAATATGAAGGCTTACCTGTTGTTGTTATTGCCGGTCGTCCAAATGTTGGTAAATCAACTTTATTTAACAGATTTCTTCATAGAAGAATTGCTATTGTAAACGACCAGCCTGGTGTTACCCGCGACCCTGTAGAAGCTACAGCTATCTTAAACAGCAAACCAGTTCACCTGGTAGATACAGGCGGTTATAAACTTACCCGCGACATTGGAACCATGGAAGCTGAATTAGACGATTATGTTGTAGAACGCTCCCTGGAAATGATAGAAAAAGCTGATGTTGTTATCCTAGTTCTTGAAGCAGGGGTTATTACTGGTGAAGATGAAGAATTTATTCTCCGCATGCGCCCTTACTGGAATAAAGTAATTGCAGTTGTAAATAAAACAGAAGGCGGAAAAAACGAAGCCGAAGCCTGGAACTATGCAAAATACGGTTTTAATGAATTACTCTTTATTTCTGCAGAACACGGGGATCGCTTTGGTGAATTAAGCGAACTTGTAGAAAAACGCTGTAATTTTTCTCAGGTAAAAGTTGTAAGTACAGACCGTCCAATTAAAATTGCAATTCTTGGAAAACCAAATACAGGAAAATCAACCCTTTCAA
>JAKSTH010000053.1 GCA_024402655.1 Treponema sp.
TAGATCCATCCTTCTGGAGCTGGTAAGCGACCCATCTGGATACCTGTCAATGTTTCGTAGATTTTTGTGAGTACTGGACCCATTTCATCTTTTCCATCATTGAACTTAATTTCTTTTCCGTGATCATCAATCTGTCCAACTGGGGAAATAACTGCAGCTGTACCACAAAGACCACATTCTACGAAATCAGCAATTTCATCTTTAGAAATCTTTCTTTCTTCAACTTCCATTTTCAAATATTCTTTAGCAACAATTACCAAAGAACGGCGTGTAATAGAAGGCAAGATAGAATCAGATTTTGGAGTAACAAGTTTACCATCTTTTGTAATGAAGATGATGTTAGCTCCACCTGTTTCTTCAAGATAAGTGTGTGTTGCTGGATCAAGGTACATGTTTTCTGCATAACCACAGTTGTGTGCATCTACAATGTTATGAAGTGACATAGCGTAGTTCAAACCTGCTTTAATATCACCTGTTCCATGAGGAGCGGCACGGTCCATATCAGAAAGACGAACTTTAATAGGTTTTACACCACCTTTAAAGTATGGTCCAACTGGAGTTACAAGAATGCGGAACTGATATTCATCAGCTGGTTTTACACCAATTACAGCACTTGAACCGAACATAAATGGACGGATATATAATGTAGCTCCACTTCCATATGGTGGAACCCAGTCTTTATTTGCTTCAATTGTTTTAAGAACAGCTTCAATAAATTTTTCTTTTGGGAAAACTGGCATTTCAAGACGGCGACATGAGTTTTCCATACGTTCTGCGTTTAAGTCTGGACGGAATGTTACAATGTCTCCATTTTCTGTTGTGTAAGCCTTAAGACCTTCAAAACATGTCTGTGCATACTGAAGAACACCAGCACATTCTGTCATTTTAATAGAATGGTCTCTAGTTAATTTTCCTTCATCCCACTGACCATTTTTCCAATTTGCAACAAAGCTTTTTGTTGTTTTCATGTAACCGAAAGGTAATTTACCCCAATCAAGATTCTTCTTTCCCATGATATTCTCCTGCAAAAAGAGTTTAGTCTAAATAAGATTAAGCCTTTTTAATTATATTAAATTTATTAAATTATATTTTAATCTTTTTACAATAAAATGCAATATTAACGTTACACACAAAAGCATAATTTAAGTTCATTCATTGCGGTTTAAGTATTATAAATGCCTATATAATAAGAAATAAATGTTGAAATTTTGACAAAATTTTACATAATATTTTATTATGCGTAATTATAAATTTTCTATCTTATTTCTATCCTTTTTATTTGTTATTTTTTCTTGTACTACCGGTCTTGGTGAAGTTGTAGACCTGGAAGCACCAGAATTGTCAGTCTTAAGTATGACTAGTGGAGATGCTTCTAAAACTGCATTTGAAACTACAATTTACACAAAGCAGAAAGTATCTTTTACAGGTTCTGCATCAGACAATGTAAAGGTTTCTCGAGTTTATGCAGAAGTAAAATGGCTTGGTGATTCAGATTATAAATATTTTGCTGAAGCAAATTTTAAAGATAATAAATGGGAAATTGCCTTTGATTTTGAAAAAGAAGGTGCCTGCTGGCTTAAGTTTGTAGCAGAAGATGGTAGAAAAAATTACGGTGTAAAATCTTCAAAAATTATTACTTTGTTTGTAGATGAAAAGGCTCCTGTAGGAGATGCCTGGTATATTGACCGCATGGTAAATGGTATTCAGTATAAATTACAGAGTTTAGAAAGTTTAAAAGCAATTGTAAAAAATGATCCCCAACTTTCACAGCCTTCAAATATAGATGTAGCTCAAAATGGAACTTTCCAGATTTGTTCTTCTTTTAATGATGCTTCGGGGATTGCCAGTACTTCAATCAGTATTTATAACGAAGCTGGCCAGAAAGTTTGTGGACCAATCAATAAAATTGCCGACAGTGGTACTTATGCTCCAAAATTTCAGATTTCATCTGGTTTAGCAGCATCTGGACCTCATTATTATCAGGTAAGATACTCTGCTTCAGATATTGTTACAGACCCAGCTCCTAATACTGTAGTTGATGAAGAAATTGAAATGGGATGGTTTTTGTGGTGGCCTGAAATGGATAACCCAAGATGTTCTGTAAGTAACCTTGATGAAGTAGGAACTTTAAAACTTTTTGTTGGAGACTCAATCAATATTACAGTTTTTGATGATGATGAACTTAACGGTACAATTACATGTGAACTTAAAGGGGAAGAAACAGTTACAAAATCTGTAACTGCTAAAGAAGGTGAGCGGGAAAGCAATATTATTATTACAACTCCACAAAATCCTCAGACAATGACTTTAACTGTTACTGCAAAAGATAAATATAGTAAATCTCTTTCAAAAAGCTATACTGTTTATGTTTCTTCAGATTCAAAACCAACACTCATTATAACAACTCCAGAAAACAATCAGATACCAACTGTATCTGGTACTTCTGCAAATATTAATTTTTCAGGTATAGTTCTTGATAAAACAGGCTGTACTTCATTGGATTTTGTTTGGGTTCCTGATTCAGTAACAATTGATTCTGAAAATAAATATGCTAGAGCAAAAAGCTGGCTGGATTCAATTCAAAATAATCACAGCTCTTATGAACCAGCTTCAAGTTCTGCTGTAAAGCTTACAAATGGAACCAGTTCTTTTGAAAATATTAAATTATGGTCTGCAAAATTAACAGCACAAGCTGATGACGGAAGTGGCTTTAAGCAGCAGTCTTTTAATTTTAATATTGCTTTATTAGACGATGCTGGTTTGGGAAAAGACAAAAATAAAGATAAATATTTCTATATCCGCCTGTCTCGAAAAGATGGAAACTATATTGATTCACAACTGAAAATTGCCGCAGATTCAGTAAAACCAGAAATTATTCCTATAACTCCAGGTGGAAATGCTGCTATTGTAGATGAAGACAGTCCTTTAACAATTAAATTTAAAGCAGCTAAAGATAATGGACTTAGTATTAATCCTGCAAAATATAAAATTACTTATATAAGTCCAGAAGGTGTAGAAACTGTATTACCTGGAACAATGGAAAACGATGTATATAAAATTTCTACACCAATTACTAACGCTCAGTTAAGAACATTTAAGAATAATCGTGAAAATCCTAAATATAAGTTTTATGCAGAAGATGTGCTTGGTAATTCCAGTGAAGGAATCTATCAATTTGTTGTAAGTGGACTTCCTTCTATCAGTAAAATTACTTCGTCATCTCCATTAAAGTGTAAAAGTGGGGATACAGTTTTAATTAATGTTTCTTTTACAAAAAGTGTTACTTGTAATAAAAATACAAAATTAAAATTAAAAAATATTATTAATACAGAAAAAGGTATTACAAAAGACAGTATTGTATACGCTGATATTGTTGAAAGTAGTATTGGTTCTACAACTTTAGTATTTAAGTATCAGGTTCAGCCAGGAGACAGCAGTGACTGTTTACAGGTTTATAACGAAAGTGGTATAGGTCCAATTGCCGGAATAGATGAAACTTCTGTTCACTTAAAAACTTTAGCCAGCGGAGAAAATCTTCAGGATAAAAGAACTATTAAAATTGATGCTAATTTACCTTATGTAAAAAATATTTCAGTAAGCAGCAATGCTAACGGTGAAAATGTTATAGATGGTGTTTCTTATCTGCGTACTGGAAAAACAATTTCTGCTGCAGTTACAGTTTCAAAGCCAGTTTCTGTTCAGGGAACTCCAACTTTTATTTTACAGAATTCAAATGGTTCTATAGCATTGAACTTTGAATCAATAAGTGATGACAAAAAAATAATCAACTTTAGTTCAAAAGTTCAAGATTCTTTTGCTAATGGAAATTTGCAGTATGTAAACAGTTCATATATAAATGGCAGTGAAAAAATTCAGGATGAATATGGTAACCCATTAAAGATTGCTTTATCTGGAACTACTACAGATGCAAAACTTTATGTAGATACATTAATTCCAACTACACCTTTTATAGGTGGCACAGATAATGCAAATAATGATGCCTACGGTGCTTTAAAAACTGGAAAATATAAAGATTCTGTTGGTTTTAAAATTGAAGTAAATACAGATAAAACTGAATATTCTAAAGACGGCGGAAGCACCTGGTTTACATATTCTGCCCCTGTAACTCTTACAGATAATGCAACGCTGGTAGCTCGAAGAACCGATAAAGCAGGTAATGTTTCTGCTTATTCAAATCCTATTTATATAGAAGTAAACAGTACTTTCCCAACTTATACTTTGGAATGTACAAAAGCAGATGGTAACTATAAGGAAGGAACAGAACTTGAGTTTAAAGTATATTTTACAAGTCCAGTTTCTGTAGCAAATGATAGTTCTGCATCAATTATTCTTTCAGCTAATAATACAGGTGATATTATTACTTCAAATGCTAAAGCAGAACTTGACCCTTCATTAAAAGGAAAAACAAATCTTTCTGAACTGCGCTTTACTTATGTAACAAAGAATACAGATCAGTTTAGCTTAAAAGTTAAAAAGGAAGATGTAAAACTTACAGGTGTTTCAGACTTGTATGGAATAATTCAGGGAAACAAAAACTTGACTGCAGATTATTCCAGAACAAAACTTATTTGTGATGGTATTGCTCCTTCTATTACTGCTATGACTCCTGATGGTTTTGTTATTGAATATGACAATAAAAATGTTTACAGCAATGGAAAAGTAATTAATTTGACTTTTAATGAACCTGTAAAAGTAAGAAGTGGAAAAATCTATCTTCGTCAGACAGAAGGTTGGGCTATTCCTCCAATGTTTACTGCCAAAGAATTTACTGCTGTATTAAATGCTGTAAAAGCCGCAACAATCGATACTTCAAAAACAAATGGGCTTACAGGCTCGCAAGTTTTATATCTTGACGGTCTTGAAGATTCAGAATGGTTATTCGGTTCAAATATTGGTGTAGCAAACGACTGGTACCATGGAACAGGACAGTATGCTGGTCCATATAAAAAGACTACTCAAGGAATTAGTGAAAATGGAACACCAGATATTACAACAAAATATGTACTTGATTATGATGTAGACATCTGGAGTTCTTCTGAATCAAAGAAAACAAAATTCGGACGAACTTATGCTGCTGGTAATGAATCGCAAACAAATACAACTTCTTATTATGACAATGGAAAAACTAATGTAAAGGTTGTAGAACCTACTAATGTCATAACAACAGATTCTATTCGTTATGTTCTGGAACAGGCAAATTATCACCAGCGAATAATAGACGTAACTTCTTCCGCTGTTGAAATTTCCGCTGATGGTAAAACTGTTACTTTATCATTCCCTGCAAGTCTTACTGGGGAAACAGATTTACCTTTGGGAAGAGAGTGGGAACTTATTGTAGAGAAAGGTGCATTTATGGATGCAACTGGTAACATCTTTGCTCAAGATTCTACAGATACTGCTATAAAAGTTCAGAATAATGGAAAAGATTCGTTCCTTTCAGAAGGAATTGCAAAACCTGTAATTCGTGTAGACCGCTACAGTTATGGACTTGGAACATTCCAACCTTCTGAATCTGATTCAAATATTATAACTAGTATGATAAATGTAACTTCTACTACAAATTGTACAGTTCCAACTGCAAAAGTTAGAGTTAGAATTGACTGTGAAACTAAAGGGGCAACAATTCAGTATGGAAGAAGTACTGCATCGGCTAATATAGCTTCAAATACTGACTCAAATATAAAAGGTACATTTGTCGATACTGACCTTTATAAAGGTGATAATAAGTGTACTTCTTATTGGACTCAAACTACAGTAACTGCTCCAAACACTAATACTGGCAGCGGAAATCAGAGGGTATTCATACTTGCAGGTAATGGAGATTATAAAAAATCCAGCAAGGAATATATAACAGCTAAAGCTATTTATGCTTTTACTCCTGCTGAATCAGCAATTGAACGCGAAGGAATTTTCCAGACAGTTTTGGATTTAGATAATCCAATTTGTAATAATGGTACATCAATTTCTGGTATGGGAGCAGGAAAAAGCGATGTAAGTATTCGTGGTACTACAGGGTTTGCCGGAGAACCTTATATTTCTCCATTCCCATTGCGAGACTCTCCTGTAGGTTCACCTTACATGAAGCGAGCTTATTTAGATAGTAACCATTATTATTGGGTAAGTTACGAAATTCTTGTTAAGTCTTCTATTTCTATATACAGCTATAACAATAACTGGCGCAAATGCTATAACTGGGGAATGTCCTGGGGGGTAATACAACCTGGGGAATATACTCGATGTATTTATATGAGAAACTGGGAAAACTAAAATAAGGGAGGATTTGTTATGAATATGTGCATTAATAAAAAAATATCACACTTTTTTTCAGGATTTCTTTTATCAGTTTTCATTGCTGTTTGTGCAGTTTCCTGTGGAAATATTGGTTTAGGATCCTCTGTAGACACACAGGCTCCTGTAGTAAAAATAACTTCTCATAATGATAACGATTCAGTTTCTGAAAAATTCATAATTCGTGGAACTGCATTTGATAATGATAAAGTAACAAAACTTACTGTAGATTTTGATGATGCTGACATTCACTTTCAGATTATTCCAGGTGAACTCTGGCAGAAAAAAACATCTGCATTACCAGACTGGACAAATGTAGAAGATAGTGAAGTTTTCTTCTGCAGAAAAGTTTCGGGGCTTTGGGAATGGTCAATTGAAGTTGATACAGCAGAAAAAGTTTCTTCAAAAGCTGGAAACACTTATGTATTTACCGCAATTGTAGAAGATTCTCTTGGTAATTCCAGCAAAGATTCAAAAGTAGAATGTTCACTTATTATTGATACAACAAATCCTTCTGTTTCTATTTACAAACCAGAATTATATACAGGAACTTATACTAGTGTAAAAACAAAAGCCGACAAACTTGCTTTAAAAAATGGAAATGATATTTCAAGATTAATGAACGGTGAAATCACTATTTCTGGTAGACAAACAGATGCACTTTCTTTTAAAGAACTAAAAATTGAATTTGATAATGGAAAAGCAGAATCTGGATTAAGAAAAATTCCATCTTCAGGTGTTATGCCAGGTATTAATTCTGCAGATCAGATTTTAGAATTAGACGCAGCAAAATTTGGAGATGAAACAACAAGAACTGTTTATTATTCAAAATCTCTTTATGGTGCAGATTTACGTGACTGGACTATTACAGTAAAACCAGAAGAATGGATTACATCCTCTACTGGTATTGAATATGGTCTGAATAAAGACAGTCATATTATTCGTGTTGTAACAACAAGTTTAAGTATGGCAAATGCGTGGGAAAGAAAAATAATCGGTTATTTTGTATTATGTCCAGAAGCCGACAAGCCATGGTTTACTATTGCTGCTGGAGATACAGACTATAAAACTACAGACGCCTTTGAATGTTATCCTGGTTCAAATATTTCAGGTAGTGTTCAGGATGATGATGGAATTGCTTCTTTAGTTTCCCATCTTTATGTTAGAGACAATAACGGAAATTATGTTGAATATACAACATCAGATTTTGAAAATCCAAAAACTCATCAACTTGCTTCGGATCAGACTAAATATACTGCATGGTCTGTTCCTGTTCCTGCAGAAAACGGTGAATATAAACTGGATCTTACAGTAACAGATATTTATGGTGTAACAGAAAGCACAACAAGATATTTCAAAACTTCAGACGTAAGTGCACCAAAAATTAGTATTACAGCACCTACAGACTATTCATCTGTTATTAAAAATGCAGAAGGAAATATTACTTTCCAAGGTACTGTAAAAGATGATGGTCGTATAGTAAAACTTGCTATGGTCTGGTTGAATCCTGCATTAAGAAATGTTCCTGCAAATAAAATTAAATATATGACAGGTACAGATGTTGAATGGGATAACGCTTTGCCAAATGGTTATACAGATTCAGCTGGAAACAAGATTTACAAATTTGAAGTAGGTGATACTCGCGAATATACAATTAACAAAACTTTTAATTTATATTCAGATTTTAATATTGGTGGAAAAGACAGAAATAATAATACAATTCCTTTATCATCACAGGATTTCATTTTCCGTGCTACAGATGGTGTAAGTAATACTGTTCAAATGATAACTCTTACAGGAGACACCGATACACCTGATATTGCTTTCACAAATATAAAATTAAATGGTAAAACTGAAAGTCTTCTTTCTGGTTCCATGCCAACTTTCCCAAAAATTAAAAATGGAGATACAGCTGTAATTACAGGAACATGGAGTGATAAATTTAACAGTTCAATAAATAACACTTCTAAATTCTATGATATGGAAATTACCTGGGGTTCTGATCAGAATAAACAGACTGCAAAAGCTGTTAGAAATACTTCTAATAATACCTGGTCATGTACTATTGTTGCTCCTCAAACTGGAGGTACAATTACAGCTCAGTTAAAAGATTTTGGTGGCAATACAAAAACAATTCAATCGGCAGCAAGTATTGAAAAAGATGATTTAGGATTAGCCCGTATTGGTTGTACAAATGATGATGGTTCTTATAAAGCCGGAGATACAATTAATATAACTTTGGAATTTACAAAAGGAACAAATGTTACAGGCCAGCCAAAACTCAAACTCAATAATGGTGGTACAGCAGAATATGTTTCTGGATCAGGTTCATCTACTCATTTATTTAAATATGTTGTACAGAATACAGATACAGATATAAGTAAACTTTCAGTTACATCTATTGTTGCAAATGGTGCAAAATGGTCAGATGCAGTTGTAACAGATGCTGCAGATTTAACAAGTATTGTAAATATTGGAAATCTTCCTAGTGGTACAAACCTTGCAGATACCAGAACAATCACAATCGATAAAACTCCTCCAAGAATTGAAAGTATTACAGTTTTATCTTCAGATGGAGACTATAAAGAAAATACATCTATTCTTTTAATGATGGAGTTTACAGAAGATGTTCTTATAGAAAATGGCTCTAATTTAGGAGTTAAATTTACAAATGGTGTTTCAACAACTGTTGCTTCTGAAAGTGGTACTAAATATGTATTAATGACTTATAAAGTTAATGAAGGTGAAAACACAAATAAACTTACATATAGCAGTGTAATTCATTCAGGAGTTTCTGTAAAAGATAATGCTGGAAACTCACTTACAAACTGGGAGCCAATTGCCAAACTTTTTGGAAATATTGCAGTAGATACAACTGTTCCAGCAGCTCCTGTTTTTAAAGATGGAAAAAATTCTACCAATAATTGGAATCCTTCTGGAGTAATATTTGATGCCGATGGTACAAGTTTCATAATTAATGGAGAAAGTGGAGCTTCTATTGAATATTCACTTGATAATGGTGCAAACTGGCTTCCTTATACACAGAAAGTTTCTATTGTAAATAATGGAACATATACAGTTAAAGCACGCCAGACAGATAAAGCTGGAAATGTTTCAGAAGATTCTGTTGCAAAAGAAATTATTGTAGATAAAGGTGATTTGTTTACACGAATTACAGCAGATACAGTAAATGGCACTTACTCAACACAAACAGATACAAAAAAAGTAACTGGTCGTTTAGAGTTTAGAAAAGAGATAACTTTACCAAAAGACTCAACAGTAACTCTCAATGTGAAAGATAAAAACAATAATGCATATGTTGTGCCAATTAAAGAATGTGTTTCTGCCGCAGCAACAAAATCTTTATATACTTTTGAATATTCAATTGCAGACGGAGATTACATTTCTAATGGTGACTATCTTGATGTAATAGATTTCAGTTTCTCATCTGTTAGTTTTATGGGAAAATCAATTCCTATAACGGTTCCTGTTTTTGGAAGTGGAAAAAGATTCAACGAAAACAGATTGATAAAAATTATTACTGGAAAACCAAAGGTTTCTGGTGCAATAAGTTTTACAGGAACAGGGGAAGCTTCAGTTCTTTCAATTACATATGATCGCAATATTACAAAAGTTAGTGGTGATGTTATTTTTGAATATGACACAAATGAAAACCCATTCCATGTTCCTGTAGTTTTAACAGCAGATGAATATAATGAATTAAGTTCTGCCGAGATTATTTCAACATGGTATAAACCTGGTATGAATGGGGCTAAAAAGGATGGCAATGTACTGGTTAACGAAACTGATACAAAATATATTCTTGATTATTCAAAAACTGATGTAGAGTCTGAAATTGTAGCCGCATTTATAGCAAAGAATAAGCATAAAGTTGTTATCCCTGTTATTTCTGATCAGGTTTCAATTATAAATGGTAACACATTGCAGATTCGTCTTGGAAAAGCTTATGAATTACCTGTAAAAGGGGCAGTGTACAAACTTACAGTTCCTGCCGGGGTAATTACTGACGAAGTAATGAATGTTAATGCTCAAATTATTGAATCAGTAACTTCTGCTGGTGTTGAAACTCCACAAATTCGTATTCAAAAACCAGATTATACTTACACTAATGTTGGTGCAAATTGGACTTCTACTGCCAATGCTGGAGTAGATATGACAGCAGCTCAAACTGCAAAAATGAAAATTGACTGTCGTACTCCAGGTGCTTCAATCTTATATAGTAAAAATGAAGTTTCCAGTTCAGCTGTTGATGTAAATGAATCTATTAAAGTATTTAATACAAAAACATCGGCTGCAGCAATTGTTGCTCCTGCTACAAGTTATTCAGAAGAAGTTTATTTAGGAAATGATAAAAGTGTTGCTACATATGCTGCTGCTAATGGATTAAAGATTGCAATTTCTGCATCTGCTTCTAAAAATAATGTTACATCAGCTACTGGTTATGAATATGCTAACAGAACTGTATTAAAATTTAAAATCTATTCAAAAGGTACAAGTGCTTATGATGGTAATACTGGCGGTTCTGGTGGTGGTAATAATGTTACAAATATTAGAGAAGGCGAAAACAACCTTATCTTCAGTCAGTTAAAAATGTGGGTTATTGGTGGAGACGCTCCTTATGGTGCTAACACTCTTGATCCTTTCCCACTTTCATGGGCAGACAGTAAAAACTTTAAGCTTATGGCTGGTGGACATAATAATACAGATGATAATGTAATGAATGGAGAATGGTGGTGGGTAACCTGGGATGTTACAGCTCCAACATATCATGGTTTTGCAATTGGTGATGTACCTTCCGATGTTGCTCAGAACGGCCCAACAAAATGGTATGTATCAGAATGTGCATGGGTAGCAACAAAAGAAAATTATGTTCTGTATCCTGGAGAAACTCTGATCATGGATATTTCAGATGGAAATAGATATCACTCAAAGTTTATGTTCCGCTTAAAGAACGAAGGTACCAGATAATATAAGAAACATTTCTTAGTATTTTCTTATTTTTAGATAATAGTTTTCTTAAATTCATCAGGTTTTATTGGACAATCATTTAGATGTTGGTATACTTAACACATCAAATGATTTGAGGGAGAATCTATGATTTTGAGAAAACTATTTTTAATTACCGCAGTATCTCTTTTGGCCGCAAATGTTTTTTGTTCTAACGGTTATATGGAGATGGAAGCTTTAGAATCAAAAAAAAGTGAATTAATTTCTATACGAAATGGAAATCCTGCAGAAGAAAAAGAAATCCTTGAAAATGCAAAAAGAGAATATGATTCAGCTGCCAGACAGATTGATGCCCAGCTGGTTCGCATTGCAGAAACAGATTCAAATGGTAATCTCCTTGCAGAAGTAAGACAGCGCCGTGAAGCAGAAAAAGCAGAAATAAAAGCTGAAATTGATAAACGTGCTCAGAATGAAATTGCTGCTTTAAAAAACGGTGATACTGCCTATGAAAAGGAAATATATGCCAGCATTCAGCAGATGGAAAAAGATTTAAAAGTAGTTCGCGTAATCGACTCTTACGAATACCCAGATTTACTTTCCATTAAATCTTATGCCGGTGATAAATATTACTGGAATACTGTTGTAAAATTTACACTTGGTACAAATACAGTTTTCACTCAGAATGTTCCTTTATATTATGAAAAGGTTAGTGGTAAAGCACCTGTAAAACTTTCAAAAGCAGATCAAGTTGCCTACGACGAATATCTTGATGCTGTTGATTATTATGATGATGACATGCGTTATAATAACGGAACTGTTGTTTTCGAAATTGAATATATTATTTCAGCTTGTGATATAAATCAGCCTTCAACTTATACAGTGCAGATTAAAAATATGCGCTTTGTAAATAAATCAACTAACACTGTTATTCAGACTGTAACACCAGTTTCTTCAACTTATACAATAAAAATGTCTCCAGCTATTGATCTTAGAGTAATCAATACTCCTGTTTATAGTGGTAGTGCTAGTGTTAGTAGTAGCGGAAGTGGAAGTGGTAACAAATCTCTTTCATCTGATTCAGGAAACTCTTCATCTGCTTCAACTGGTATTCCTGCATATACACCTTCAAAACCTGTTGTTGTAAATGAATGTGAAAATGATGAACGCTATCTTGTTGGTTGTTCTTTTGGTACAATCCCACTTTATCATTCTTACGATCTTGATGAATTTTATGTAACTGGAAACGGATTCTTTGTATTCCCACTTTATAATAATCTGTTCTGCCAGATGGATATGGGAATTATACCAACTCCATCTCGTTTTGGAGATTACAGAAATTCTTCAGAAGTTATTTTTGATGCAATGTTTGGTTTAGGTATAAACCATAGAGTTAATTTATTCGGATATAAACCAAACCTTTATATTTCCGGAGCTTTAGGTTTTGGTACTTCTTCTGACCTTTCTATTTCAGGACACTCAGATTATGATCCAATGTTGTTCCTTGCAAGATTCAGTACTGGAGTCGACTTTCCAATTGGCTCACTTCTTGTTCTTACATCAGAATATTCATTGTGGATTGTAGAAGATGCAGGAGTTGCTTCAAATTACAGCATAGGATTTTCAATTGATTTGAACTAATTCCAAAATAATTGTATTATTTTAGAATTACAAATGAAAATACTTTACTGGAACGAATTATTAAATAATAACACCCCTTATTTTTCAAAGGGGTGTGGCATTTCAATCGGCAGTTTTGATGGACTTCATAAAGGTCACAGACTGCTGCTTTCCTCTTTAAAGCAAGCTGCACAGAAAAATAATATTCTTTGCGGCTGTTTTACATTTTATCGTCCTTTACCAAGTATTAAAAAAAACAATGAATATTCTGGAGACATTTCAACTCTTTCACAGCGTTTACAATTGTTTGAAGAGTTAGGAATGGATTTTGTTATAATTGCTGAATTCAACCAGGATTTTGCTAAAAATACAGGCACACAATTTCTGGAACTTTTAATAAATCATTGTAATTTAAAGCTTTTAGCAGAAGGTGTTGATTTTAGATGCGGCTATAAGGGTGCTACTGGTGTTTCGGAAATAAAAGAGTTCTGTACAAAGAACAATCTGCAGGCAATTTTTGTAGAACCTGTTTTTTACCAGGATGGTGATGTAACACAAAGAGTAAGTTCTTCAAATATAAGGGCTTTAATTCAAAAAGGATGTTTTTCTTTGGTTAAAGATTTACTGCAGCGAAATTATCAGCTGGACTTGTCAGCATTTAAAAATAATGAAATTCAAAAATCAGATATTATTCAGGTTCTTCCTTTTTCAGGAATATATAAAAATGAAAAGGATGTTACATTAAAAATAGATGAAAACAGTTTAAAATTATCCAGCTATGTTACAAATTTTTGTTTTCAGTAAAAAACTATTTTCTAATATCATAGTTATAGATTGATTATTTTTTATACTTCCAGTAATATTATAGTATCTGTAATTACGGTTTTTTTGTGATTTTATTCTAGAAACCCAGAATGAGACCTGCAAGAATCACCGCCTATTCAGAGTCTGAATCTTATTCAGATATATTAATTTAAGGGGTTCCATAATGGCACTTACAAAAGAAACAACATCAGCAACTGTAAAAAAATACGGTGCAAAAGAAAACGACACAGGTAGCGTTAAAGTACAGATCGCTTTAATGACACAGCGTGTACAGCAGCTTACAGCACATGCAAAAGCATTCCCAAAAGATGCTACTGCTAAACGTGCTCTTCTTAAAGTTGTAGGACAGCGTCGTAAGATGTTAAAGTATTTTGAACGCACAGACCTTGAAGGATACCGTGCATTCATTAAAGAACTCGGACTTCGTAAGTAGTTTGAGCTCAAAAAAAGCGCCTAGGGTTGACTGTAAGATTTTATAGTTAACTCGGGCGTTTTTTTTAATTACGAATTAGGAATTAGGGATTAGGAATTTCTGAGAAATTAAAAATAAGTTTTTACAGAGTGAAGATTTATTTTTAATTTTTCGAAATCATTAATTCATCCTTCCTAATTCCTAATTCATCATTATTTGAGCAACGGATGTAGTGTTGTTCAAAAGGAGTTTATTATATGTCTATCGAAAGAGTAACTTATCAACTCGGAGATGCCGAACTCATCCT
>JAKSTH010000054.1 GCA_024402655.1 Treponema sp.
TTTTCTTTGATTTAAACCTACTTTTTTCTCCTGACGTTTTCATTTATAATTGTGTTATGTCTTTAAACTGTAATGAAATTAATCTTATTCTCTCAGAATTAAATATTACCGGTGCTTTTATTCAGGAAATTGTTCAGCCTGGTTTTGATACTATGGCTTTTTATACTTACAAGGAAGGAACTCCTAAAACTGTTCTTGTTTGTACTGCTCAAAATTCTGTCCGCATAAATGAAACAAGAAGAAAAATCACCAAAAACGATAAACCTCTTCGCTTTATGGAATTTTGCCGTGCAAGAATTAAAGGATGCAGAATCAATTCCTGTCAGCAGCTTGGTGTTGAACGAATTATAAAACTGGAACTTTCCAGAAATGTGATTATTAAAGACAAACCTAATGAAAAAACAAATCAGATAAAACTGGCTTCTACTGCTTTTAACCTTTCTAATACTGCAGTTTCTAACAGTAAAATTAAAGAGGAAGAAATTAACGAAAACTATATTCTTTACATAAAACTCTGGAACAATGCTGCAAACATTATTCTTTGTGATGAAAACAATGTTATTCTGGAACCAATGTTCCGCCGTCCTGAAAGAAACGAAATAAAGGGCGAAGTTTTTGTATTGCCAGAAATCAGTGAAGAAAAAATTGCAGAAGCTGAAACAAAATTTCCTGTTCGAGAATGGTCTAACGAAGAAACTGCCTCTTTTAATGCATATATTGATTACTGGTATTCTGAACATGCTGATAATCTTTCACGAGAATCTTTGCTGGAAAAAGCAGAAAAATGGTATAACATCAATCATTCTAAACGGGAATCTGCCTTACAAAATCTTATAAAAAAACAGGAATCTTTTGCAAATGCAGAAGAATTAAAGCATCAGGGTGATTTGATTCTAACTTACGGTCACTTAATTAAACCAGATACAAAATATCTTGAATGTGAAGATTATGAAACTGGAAAGACTCTTCACCTGATGATTGATCCTAAAAAATCGGCTCAGGAAAATGCGGCTGAATATTATAAAAATTACAAAAAAGCCATTTCTGGTGCTGAAGAAATATCTCACGATATTGAAATTGCAAAAATTCAGCTGGAAAAACTTGAAAAACAGTATGAGCAGATTATCAGCGAAAAAAATCCTGTAAAAATTGAACAGATGCTTCGCAAAGATTCTACTCCAAAACAGCAGCAGAAAAAAACACATCCTGGTCTTGATTTTACAGTAAACGGCTGGCTCATTTATGTAGGTCGAGATGCAAATGAAAATGATGAACTTTTGCGCCATTATGTTCGTGGTGAAGATTTATGGCTTCATGTAAGAGACTTTCCTGGTGGATATGTTTTTATTAAAGCAAAAAAAGGAAAAACTGTGCCTCTGGATATTCTGTTAGACGCTGGAAATCTGGCGGTTTATTATTCCAAGGCAAGAAATGCCGGTACAACAGATTTATATTACACACATGTAAAATATCTGCGCAGAGCTAAAAATGGTCCAAAAGGGCTTGTTATTCCAACTCAGGAAAAAAATCTCTGCATTACTCCAGATAAAGAAAGGCTTAACAGACTTTCTATGTTAAATGCAGAAAAAGAAATTTGAAATATTTCTTCTTATTAAATTTCATTTTCTAAAGACAAATTTCTGCATTTAGTGTATAATTAAAGTTGTGTATTCTAAAAAATTTGGCGAGATAAAAGCCGTTGCATTTGATATCGATGGAACTCTTTATAAAGATTTTGATTTAAACATCAGAGTCTTTCCGCAGGTGCTTTCCCATGCGATATTTTATATAAACTACGGCAGAGCCCGCAAAATGCTTAGAAAACTGGACTATTATCAGGATTTTGGAAAAGCACAGGCTGAATTAACAGGAAAATTACTTCATTGTTCAACACAGTCTGCTGAAAAAAAAATTAATTCCATCATATACGAAGGACTTAAAAAATATTTTCCAAGATTTAATGCCTGTAAAGGTGCCCTGGAATTTATTCAGAAACTAAAGGCTGCAAATGTAAAAGTTGCCCTTCTTTCTGATTTTCCACCTGAACAAAAAGGGGACATTTGGGGCATAAAACCATATTGTGACGTTATTTTAGGTTCGGAACAAATTGGTGCATTAAAACCTTCGCCAGTAGTTTTTTCAAAGCTGGTAGAAGAACTGGGAGTTCCTGCAGAAACAATTCTTTATGTAGGCAATAACCACAAGTATGATGTAATTGGTCCAAAAAAAGCAGGCATGAAAGCTGCCTGGATAATCAGTAATCTAAAAGCCATTTTTGGCAAAAAAAGTTCGGTAGCAGATTTTACATTCAGTAAATACAAGCAGCTGGACAAAATATTTTTTGAATAAAAAACTTTATTTGGGTGGGGAAATAACAAATGGAAGTTACAATCATTTCAATTCTCGTGGCATCTGCTATTGCAGCAGGTATTTCTATCTTTTTTCATGAAGCAGATAAAAAGAACAATGCTATTGAAAAAGTAAAGCGTTATGCAGACAAACGTCAGGATGATCTTGCAAATTTCTACAAAACTGTAGAAGGCAAGGTAAATCTCTTAATTACTGAATTTGATTCACGCCAGACACAGGCTAATGCTGCTGTAAAACTTCTTTCTCAGCATTATGATGAATTCAATACAAAAATTCAGACTTTAGACGAAAATATTCGCGCAGTTCAGGAAATTGAAAAGCAGATTACAAAATATGCCCAGCTTATGGATGATTTAAATGACATGACTGGCAATGTTGAAGAAAACCTCCGCCGCATTCAGAAAGAAAGTCACGTTGTAGATCAGATGACTCTTAAATTGAACAAACAGCAGGAAATTGTAGAAACAATCGACAAAAAAATTCCACAGGTTTCTGAAAACTTTTCTAAACACAATGCTGAACAGCTTAAAGCAGTTGGAACAACTCTTCTTGAACAGTACAGAGCTTATGCAGACAAACTTGCAAATGAAATCAAACAGTCACAGACTGATGCAGAATTTGCTTTGGAAAAAATCAAGCAGGAATTCCAGAATGCTTATAATGAAGCTTCAAGCCGTGCAGACACATTGGAAAATACAGCTTTTGAACATTTAAGCCAGCAGGCTCAGGAACGTTCTGACAATTACATTAAAAAGCTTAATGAACAGACACAGTTACTTGAAGGAAAACTTGCTTCTACTTTTGAACAGAAATCAAATTCAATTACAACTAAGTTCGATGCAGATATGGAGGCTCTTACTCAGTCTTATGTTTCTAAAGTTCAGTCAGCCCACGACAAATATGAACAGCAGCTTGCTTCCATCATTGGTAAAAACGATGGTATTCTTGCAAAAATTGAAACCCGCTTTAACGAAGACTTTGCTAAAATCAGCGAAAAATATGATTCTCAGCTTGCAGCAATCAGTGACCGCAGCGACAGAGACTATCAGCAGATTGTTGAAAACTACAATTCTTCTTTCTCTACTTTCAATAAAAAGTTCAGCGAAGAACATCAGAAAATGCAGAACGATTTCAATCATGCAATCAATACTCTTTCTTCTGCAAGTACAGATAAAATCAATGGTCTTGAAGAAAAAATCAATTCTGAAATCAAAACTTTTGAAAGCACATATACAGACCGTTTCAATTCTATCAGCATGAGTTATTCAAACCAGTTAGATGCTATGCAGAATGATTATTCAACAAGAATCAACAGTTTTGAAGATACTTTTGGTAATAAGATTTCTACTTTGGAAGCAGATTACAATCAGCGTACTGCAGAAATGGAATCTCAGCTGGCAGATATTAAAGAAAGATATTCTGGTGAAGAATCTGGTGTACAGAATGAAATTTCTGATCGTCTTCATGCTTTGGAAACATCTTTCAAAGAACGCATTGAAACAGTTCAGAATATGCTTTCTCAGGACATGTACAATTGTGAAGAAACTTCTAAAAATCTTCAGCAGAGTGTTGATTCAAATGCAACTAGCCTTGAAGCACTTAAAACAGAACTTAATGCACAGGTTGATACAATCAACGATAAATATGCAAAACTTTATAATGATGCCCTTTCTTCTGCAGACATTAAGCACAACGAAGCTTTACAGGAATTTAATAACAGAGCAACAGTAAGTGCAGACAAATATGCAGGTCTTGTTCAGGAAAAAATTTCTGCAATGCAGGCTGGAATTACTGAAACTTTAAAGAACATTGCAATGCAGGCTAATAACTCTGTTCAGGAAGCACAGGATGCTGTTGAAGCCTTGAACAAAAAATGTACTGCAGCAACTGAAAAGGCAGATTCTCTTAAACCAGAAGTTGAAGCTAAAGTTGTTGAAGTTAATAAAATTATTGATGCATTTAGAGGCGAAACAGAACAGAAACTTGCTAATCTTAATAAAACAATTACAGATTCTGTTACTCGCTCTGTTGCTGAAAGTGAAAACCGTCACCTTTCTATTCTTGAAGGTATTGATGATCAGATTGATGCATACAAGAAAGAAATTGATTACAAAATTGCACAGATTGAAACTTCTGGAAGCGATATCGATACTCTTGAAAGAAGTATTCGTGCAGCTATGCAGGAAGTTCAGAACAGAGTTCTTGGTGACTTTGAATTATTCACAGGTGACCAGAAACGCAGACAGGATGAATTTGCTAAAACAATCAGACAGGATTCAGAAAGTGTTCAGATACGATTACAGGAAATTGATGAAAGTCTGGACAGCTTAAAGAACACTGCTACTGGTAACATGAGTGCAAAACTCCAGGAATTGGAATCTCAGTTTAATAATACACTCCATAACTGGAAACAGAATCTTGACAATAAACTTAATACACTCACTTCTACTTACGAAGATTCACGCAAAACTGTTGAAGAAAACTATCTTACAGGATTGCAGCAGTCTGTAATTAGAATCCAGGATGAAACAACTGGTAATATTTCTGACATTGTACAGACTCTTGAATCTACAAAAAATGATATGCAGAGCAGCATTCAGGAAATGGAATCTACCCTTTCTGAATTCCAGACTGACACAAGAAATAAACTTTCTCAGATTACTCAGGCTGCAGAAACAACTATTCGTGAAAAACTTGAAACAAACACAAACAGTATTCACGACAGTATGTCTAAAGTTCAGTCACAGATTCTTGAATCATTACAGTCATTTGAAAATAATGTAAACAGCCGTCAGGACTCAAGCATTTCTAACATTGATAAAGCAATTCAGGATTTTAATTCTTGGAAAGACAAATTGCGTTCTCAGCTGGAAGAATCTTCTACTACATTCAACCAGAGAATTTCAGGATTTGAATCTACAACTCAGGATAAACTGGAAGAAGCAGAAGAACGTTCACAGCAGATTCTTTCTAAACTCAAAGAAATGTATTCTGACATGCTTACTGAAACAGAACAGAAAGTTCAGAATCAGAATAATATTTCTGCACAGGCAATTGAAACTCTTAAACAGAACATTGACATTGCAGCTGAAAACAACCGTGCAAATCAGGCTAAGTTCGTTCTTAAAATGCAGAGCGACGCTTCTGATATGCAGGCAAAAATGGCAGAACTCAACAAAGAACTTTCTGTTATTCAGACAAACATTCAGCAGTTCGAAAAAGCTGATTCTATGAGCCGCGACCTTGCAGATAAGATGGAAAATCTTGAAGATTCATTCAACCGTATGCAGGGTTACAGCGAAACTGCAGACAAGTTCAATTCTCAGTATGGTAGAATTGTAAAAATGAATGATGACATTTCTAAGCAGATTTCTATTTTTGAAACACAGAAAACTCGTGTTGCAAATCTTGAACAGAAATTTGCTCAGATGCTTTCTCTTTCAAATACAATTGATGAAAGATTACAGTCACTTCATACAACATCAGATGATGTTCAGACAATGGAAGTTACAGTTAGAGATTACCGCGACAAGTTGGATCAGGTTTCTCAGCAGTTCGAACGCCTTGAAAAGAAAGACGATGTAGTTAATAGAGTAATGAAGGATGTTGATACATCATTCACACATCTTAAAACTCTTGAACAGAAAATTAATGATTGTGCAAGACAGGTTACTTCTCTTCCACAGGAAATTAAAGATGTTCAGAATACTGTTGACCGTCTTCTTCAGAATGGACCTAAGATTACAGAAGCAGCTTCAAAACTTAATAATCTTCAGGCAACTCTTACTGAAACACAAAAACGTCTTGATATTATTCAGGATACAAACGGCAGCATTAAGAAAACTGAACTTGATTTACAGGCTCTTAAACGTGAAATTGACAATAAATTCGAAGTTCTTCATGCAATTACAAAACAGGAAGAAACAAAGAAAGTTGGTAAAAAAGATTCTGCAATTTCTCCTGCTGAAAGAGAAACAATCAGAGCGCTTAAACGTGAAGGATGGTCAATTAACGAAATTGCCTCACGCTTTAATCGTACACCAACAGAAATCGATTTGTTACTTAGCTTGCCAGAGTAATAGGATATAGGTTAGAAATATGTTGAATTCCAGACAGACTAATTATTATGTTGAAATAGCTCTAAGTCAGGTTATATTTTTTGCCCCATTATTGTTTTTTGGATTCATAATGGGACACTTATATACAATAATTTTTAGTCTTGCTGGAATCATTATTTCGGTTATATATCCTATATTAAACCGAAACAAAAAGTTCGAATTTATTACAGGAACAAGATTTCTTAATTATATGATTTCAACTCTTGCTGTAGTTATGACCTTTTTGTACGGATGGAATGCCTGCTATTACATCTACCTTTTTGAAATTCTTTCTCTCATATTCATGAATTCATTTCTTGATAATCTGAAGAAAAAGAAAAATACAATTATGCTCCCAATAATGAATTCTATTATTTTGGGAGTTTTATTTGTTCTCATTAAAACAATGACTCTTTTTTATGAACCATTTTATAAATTGAGTGAAAGAATGGTACACATAATCTGTTATGCAAACTGTGCAATAGTTTTTATTTCTGTTCCAGTTTTTGCATCTCGCTATTCAAGACAGATTGTTAAAGCAATTAATACATTAAAATCTAATGCCCTTCTTGATGAACTTACCGGCTTAT
The DNA here is from genome assembly GCA_024402655.1 of Treponema sp. Classification (GTDB taxonomy): domain Bacteria; phylum Spirochaetota; class Spirochaetia; order Treponematales; family Treponemataceae; genus Treponema_D. The sequence goes on from JAKSTH010000054.1 coordinate 7,058, forward strand.
ATAACCGTAGGGCTATTAGACCTTATCTTGACCTTTATCTTACAGAATACAATACAAAAGGGTTAAACTTTGGTATTGCAATTTTTGATATTGATGATTTTAAACATATAAACGATAAATATGGTCACAACGAAGGTGATAAAGTTCTTGTTCGCTTTGCAGACATTTTAAAAGAAAATATTTCAGATACTACAAACATTGCTCGCTGGGGTGGTGAAGAATTTATTGTTTTGCAGCAATATGGTGCAAAAGATTATCTTACATTTGTAAATCTTATTGAAACTATTGCTTCAAGAATTTCTAAAGAAACTTTCTATCCTTCAAAAGGAAAAGAATACAGCATTACAGTTACTGCAGGATGTTCACATTCTCTTCATAACATTTCTATAAAAGATTTAATTAACCGTGCAGATATTCGCCTTTATAAAGGTAAGAATGCCGGTAAAAATGTTACTGTTTACCAGTAATAAATTAGATATTTATTTGGAAAGTAAGCAGGTTGCCCAAACTTCTACGGCTTTACCCTCGCCTACTTCACCAAGTTTTTCTCCAGTTTTAGCTTTTACAAAAACCTGATTATTTTCAATATTTAATGTTTCAGCAACAGAGTTTATAACAGCTTGTCTATATGGAATAAATTTTGGCTTTTCAAGTTTTATAACACAGTCAATATTTTCAATTTTCCAGCCTTCTGCATAAACTTTTTCCATAACTGTTTTAAGAAGAAATGCAGAATCAGCATCTTTCCATTGTGCTTCTTCTGGTGGAAAAAAACTGCCTATATCACCTAAACCGCTGGCACCAAGAACTGCATCTGTAATTGCATGAAAAAGAACATCTCCATCTGAATGTCCATCTTCACCTTTTTCAAAAGGAAGAATAACACCACCAAGTATTAACTTTCTTCCTTCTACAAGCCTGTGTAAATCGTAACCTAAGCCAACTCTAATCATAATATGCCCTTACAGTTTTTTAAGATCTTCCGGATATGTTATTTTTATGTTTTTTACGTCACCCGGAACTACACGAACATTACCAACATAAGTACCCCAGATTTCTGTATCATCTGTATATTCTTTATTATCTTTTATTGCTTTGTTATGTGCTTCTAAAAGTTTTCCATATTCAAAAGTTTGTGGAGTCTGTACTGCGGTAAGCATAGAACGCTGCAAGTGTTTTACTATAAAACCATTTTCATCTATTTCTTTTTGAGTGTCGGTTGGAGTAATACCTGGAACAGAAGCTCCATATTCAAATGCAGCAGTAATTGTTTCTGTGATTACTTTTGGTGTAACAAATGGTCTTGCTCCATCGTGAATTAAAACAAGATCTGGATTATTTTTAATAGCCAAAAGTCCATTATAAACAGATTTTTGTCTTGTTGTGGAACCTTCTACAATTGATGGTTCCACATTACATCCCTCTTTAAGCTGATCAAACAGTTTTTTTAATTCTTCGTCTTTTTCTAAACTTAAACTGCAGTCTAGTTTGCCACCAACAGGACAAGTAATAATAAAATCTGTTATTGAATAATAATTAAGACAGGTATTTAAAAAAGTTTTAGCACAGCCCGAAAGTACTGTGCCATTATTAAAAGAAAGATATTCTTTTTTAATCCCACCGCCAATTCTAGTAGAAGAACCGGCAGCAGTGATTATAATTGCTATTTTAGAATTCATCATCAAAATCTTCTGAATCATCCATATCTGAATCTGAAGATGAATCTGAACTATCGTCATCATCATCGTCTCCAGAAGAATCTCTAGATTTTTCGTTAACATCATCCATTAAATCATCATCTTCATCATCATCTAACTGGATAATATGTTTAATTTTGGAAACTGCACCAAGTGGTTCAAGTTTTGTGTGAATTTCCTGTTCAATTTCTTTAGGTGTTTTTCCCAAAGCATAAGAAATTTCATCTTCAAGCAATTTTTTTGCAGAATCGTAAAGTTTTCTTTCCAAAATAGGAAGTTCTTTTACTTTACTTCTGTTATAAAGACAACGAACAATAGAAGCAATATCTTTTACAGTTCCTTTCTTGAGAAGATCAAGATTCATCTGATAGCGCAACTTCCAGTCAGAAGTAATTGGTTCAAAATCATCTGATAAAAGATTAAGAGCTTCCTGTGCTTCTTCTGCAGAAACAATCTGTCTAATTCCCAGTTCTTCTGCTTTTTCTACAGGTACCATAACAATCATGTCAGAAGCTTCAATATAAATTTTATAATAAAGCTTTAATTCTTCTCTGAATGTTTTTTCAAAAATCTCTCTTACAACACCAACACCCTGGCTTGGGTAAACGACCTTCTGGTCTACACTGAATTTTGTTTCCATAATTACTTATATTATAACACAAAAATAAAAAAAATACTACATATGACATTTTTCAAAAAGGTTTTGTATATATCTCATTGAGTAAATATCATAATTACTGTATATTGGATTCTCACGCTATTAAAAAAAGCGAAAGTTTATTTGGGGAAACCGGCGTTTCATTTTCTGAACTTTGCTTTTAAGAATAGCAAAGGATTTTTATGGATACAGATGAAGAAACAGTTACTTTTGAAGATTTAGGTTTAGACGAATATACCCTAAAAGCAGTTGAAAAAAAGGGATTTATTACCCCTTCTCCAATTCAAGTCCTGGCAATTCCACGCCTTTTAAATGGTGAATCAAACCTTATTGCAAGAGCAAGAACAGGAACAGGAAAAACTGCCGCTTTTGGACTTCCAATTATTCAATCTATTAAAGAAAAAACAAACAATGTTCAGGCTCTGATTTTGGAACCGACCCGCGAACTTGCAATGCAGACTTGCGAAGAAATGAAAAGTTTTGCTTCCGGTGATTTTCCAAGAACAACAGTTTTATATGGAGGAGCTTCTTATGCAACACAGATTCGTGACCTTAAAAGAGGTTGCGAAATTGTTGTAGGTTCTCCTGGCCGCATTAAAGACCATATTGAAAAGAAAACTCTTGATTTAAGTAAAATTAAATATTTTATCCTTGACGAAGGGGATGAAATGCTTGATATGGGCTTTATTGATGATATTCGTGAAATTTTTGAACATTCAAATATTGATGCCCGCATTCTTTTATTCAGTGCAACAATGCCTGCCCCAATTCTTAAAATCGCCGGTGATTTTATGGGGGAATACGACATTATTGAAGAAGAAAAAGTTGTAGACGAAGCCCTTTTAATTGATCAGAAATACTGGATGATTAAAGAAAGCGATAAGATTGAAGGTCTTGTTCGCATTATTGACATGGCACCAGATTTTTACGGTCTTGTTTTTACAATGACAAAAATGGATGCCGACAGAGTTTGTAAAGAACTTGATTTGCGTGGTTATGAATCTGATGCACTTCATGGTGATATTATGCAAAATCAGCGTGAAAAGGTTCTGGAACGCTTCCGCTCTAAAAAAACAAGAATCCTTGTTGCTACTGATGTTGCTGCCCGTGGTATTGATATTTCAGGGCTTTCTCATGTAATTAACTATTCACTTCCTTACGATACTGCAACATATGTTCACCGAATTGGTCGTACAGGTCGTGCAGGTACAACTGGAACAGCAATTACTTTTGTATGTCCTAATGAAAGAAAAAAATTGGGCTACTTTGTAAAAAATGTTCAGCGTGCTACAAAAAATGACTTTACAGAAGAAAAAATTCCTACAGTAAAAGAAGTTCTTTCTATAAAAGAAGCTCGTCTTATTGATGAATTAAAAAACAAACTCTTTAAAGAACTCCCTGCTGTTACTGAAGAAGAATTACCAGCTGAAAATACAGTTACTAAAGAACTTTTACCTGTTGATGACAAATATGTTGATTTAGCTCAGGAATTATGCAAAGAACAAGATGCTGAACAAGTTTTAGCCGGTGTACTTTCTATTATGTATGGACAAAAACTTAGTCCTAAACATTATGGAAGAATCAGTGTTAGCGAACTTGGCCCTAAAGGGGATCAAATGCGTCTTTATATTTCTCTTGGTAAAAAAGATGGTTACAGAGCAAGAGAAATTGCACAGTACTTTAGTGAATTACTTCATATTCCAGGTCGCATGGTTGATGATATTGATGTTGCACAGCAGTTCTCTCTTGTAAGTCTTCCAATTGCATCTGCCAAAAAAGCTCTTGAAATGTCTAAAAACAATAAAAAAATTCCACACATGCATGTGGATTCTAAAGAAGAAGGCAGAGGTTCAAGAAAAAGCAAAAGCCGTGATTTTGAAAAAGATATTCGCGGTGAAAAAACAGAGAAAAAAGAAAGAAGCAGAAGCGCTGAAAAGAAAGGTCGTGAAAAAGGTTCAAGACCAAATGTTCATAATCAGACAGAACGTAAAGCACCAAGAAAACCTACAGCAAAAAACGTTGGTGCTGCAGGTTTTGTAAAAGGTAAAGCAGAACGCTTCTAATTAAACATGGTCATTAAACTATTTGGCAGACTTAATTGTTCCAATTCTGTTTAATGGCCATATTCTATAAACTGGTTTACCAAGAATCAACTTCTGGTTAATGTACTGAGGTTCCATCATAGAAGTATATGTCAACGATAATGTATCATATTGTGTGAGAGAAGCTTCAAAAGATACATTACTGTGTCTTAAATCTAAAGAATTGAAACGGTTATCGCCCATCATAAAGAAACAATTTTCAGGAATATACTGAGGAGTTCCGTCGCTGGCATTTGCAGGGAATACAGGCATATTTCTTTCATCAAGTAAACCTGAAACATACCAAATCATTACATAAGCATCCTGTAACATTTTTTTTGCTTCTTCATCTTCATTCAACTGACCATATGTTTTTCCAGACGCAAAAAGTTCTGAATAACGAAGAATCAGTTCACCAAACTTCATTTTCATCATTACATTCATTTTAAAGTTAGCTTGTGAATAAATATCTGCAGGTTCATTCATTCCATTAATCCATGAAGTCATAAAATTCTGGAACCACTGTAATCCCTGTTCACTATAAGCAATTTCTCCAGCAATAGATGGAGCTGCTACAAAAATATTCATATTATCTAAATCTGGAGCTGTAAAAGCTGCTGTAAGGTCATCTGCGGCATATTTTCTTACACTACTTACAATTTCATTTGCACGGAAAGAAGCTACATTCAAATCAAAATTTCTTCTTTCTTCTTCTAAATCCAGCATCTGCTGATAATCTGCAGGAGACATTCTTAAATCCTGAACTCCCATTTTATCTTTAAGTGGAAGAGCATTAAGATTCCAGGTTGCAAATTTATTATCTAAATCCACAGCTTTAAATTCATCGCTGGCTTTTGTTCTGGCATATAAAACACCATCCTGCATAACAAGCTGTTCTCCAGGCTGTCCACAAATACGCTTTACAAGTGGATCATATTTTAAATTGCCGTTTTCATCTGTATTAATATTTACGGTCATAAAAGAAAGCATATAAACCAGCTGAGAAACAACACTCTTTACTTCTGATTTGCGGTCAATTCTATAATGAGGATTTCTTAAAACAACAACATCTCCCCTTTTATACTTTGTAAAAGTAGGAATACCTACATCTGTAAGAGGAAATTTTGGACCACAATTAAGTTTTGTAACAGCAACACGATCCCCAATTAAAAACTGTGGAACCATAGATTCTGATGGAATCTGATACAACTGAATTACAAAAATCTGAAGAAGCAATACCATAAATACTGCCTGGACTAAAGCGTCTACCCAGTCTATTGCTTCAAATAAAACTTTCTTTCCAGGTGTCATTTTTTTCTTTTTTTCTGGTTGAGTCTTAAAACTTGTAAGAAGAGTTTTAATTCTTTTTGGATTCATGAAATAAGAAACTATTAAAGAAGATACAAATACAAGACACCATAAAATAACACTGATTACATCATATGCAAAAGTTGTACCTTCGTTTCCAGCTCTTCTGACTATAAATGAAAACAACAGAATAAAAGGAAGATACTGAACAAGCTTATAATAAACTAAAGGATGGCTGGCATCTTTTGGACGAATAAACTTAAAATAGCCAAAATATACACAGGCTCCGGTCATTAATAAAGAAGCAGAAAATGCTAAAAGGGAAATATCCAGCTTAAAAGAAATACAAACAAGTGTGAAAAGTATAGAACTGATTAACTCAACGTAATTATAAATTATAAATCTTTTTTCTTTAGTCATATCATTAAATATAACAAAATTTCAAAAAAAATGTTACCCCTTATGGAGCGGTTTTGGAAGCATCTTTCTAACTGGTAGTATTTTCATAGTGGAAGTTGCAAGCTGTCCGTAAGAGGTGTTTTCTTTATTTTAAACCTCGCCTTTTATAAAGGTATTAAAATTTTTATTCATAATACTTTGTATTTCTGCCATAGGGATATTTTTTAGTTTTGCCATCCCTTCATAAACCATGGCAATCTCTTTTATATGAGTATATTCTTCACCCTTTAGTTTTTGATAAGGAGCGTCGGTTTCTGGTAAGAGGCAATCCGCTTCAAGACCTTTTACACATTCAATCACTTTCTTATTATTGTTAAATATCTGCTTACCAAAACTAAAATATGCATTTATACCTCGTTTCTGCAAACTTTGTGCTTCTGTAACAGTTCCCATAAATAAATGAAAAAGAACAGCAGGAAGTTTTTTTAATTGAGGTGCATATTCAAAAAGTTTTTCATTAGCTTTTCTACAATGAATAATTACAGACTTTTTATATTGAATTGCAAGATCCAGCTGCATATTAAATATCTTTTCTTGAATATTAGCAGCTGCAAGAAATTCTTTTGTAAAATAATCAAATCCAATTTCACCAATAGCAGATAATTGTTTTGTATTTTCTTTTTCTTCTTGTAAAAGTTTTTCTAAAAAAAATATATTTTCTTCAATATTTATATCAGCAGCAGACTGAGGATGCATTCCAAAACAATGATAAAGCTGAACATTATCAGGTAAACTAATAGAAGTCTGATCATTCCATTCTTTTATTGATAATGCAACAGAACAAGCTGAATATGAAAAATCTAATTTTTGTAATTCATTTATAAAATCTGGCACATTTACAACATGTAAGTGAGAATCACAAAATTTTTTTTCATTTTTTTCTAACATATTTTTTATTATATCCGAAAATAAAGTAATTGGTAATAAAACTAGTAATTTAATGATGAGTAATCATTTTAATGGGGGATATAAATGAAAAGCTACACACTTAAAAGTATTGGAAAAAACACAGACTACATGACAATTCTTAGAGAAATGGAAGACGGTTTTGTAGTAAAAATCGTTCGCGATATGGACGGCTACGAAGATGTAAAAAC
>JAKSTH010000055.1 GCA_024402655.1 Treponema sp.
GCGGAACGATAGTTTCTTCTCCGCCCTTAGCAGCTAGCGACGATATCTAGCGGTTTTGGAAAACCGTTTTTCTGCGACCTATTTAATATAGCGATTTACATTAAAAACATATATGCAAAATTCTTTTCCGCCCCTAGATTGTAAAATTCTTCATTTAAAGGTAAAATAAACTCTGTATAGTATTTAAAAAATATACATGGAGGCAAAAATACTATGGAAGAAATTCTCGATTTATTACGTCAGAATGCAAGATTATCGGTAGAAGACATCTCTTCTATGACTAAGAAGACACCTACAGAAGTTGCAGCAATCATCAAAAAACTCGAAGATGATGGTGTAATCTTAAAATATGCCGCCATTGTAAATCCGGAAAAGGATAAAGTCGCGAAAGACAAAGTTTTAGCAGAAATTCAGATTCAGGTTCAACCACAGCGCGAACACGGATTCGATGCTATTGCAGACAGAATCTATCGTTTCCCACAGGTTCGTTCTCTTTATTTAATGAGTGGTGGATACGATTTAAAAGTTGTAATTGAAGGTGATAACTTGCGTGAAGTTGCTATGTTCGTAAGTGAAAAACTTTCAACATTAGATGGCGTTCGTTCTACAAAAACTAGTTTTATTCTTAAAAAATATAAAGAAAATGATATTGTTTATGTAGAAGATGAGCGCGACCGCCGTGAAGGTGTTCAGGCTTAATTTTTTATAGGAATAACAATGAATAACAGAAAAGATAAATTTAGTACAAAAATGTGTGAAATCCCACCTTCTGGGATTCGTAAGTTTTTTGAACTTTGTATTGGTCATGATGATATTATTTCCCTTGGTGTAGGTGAACCAGACTTTCCAACTCCATGGGTAATTCGCGAAGAAGCTTTCTATCATCTTGAAAAAGGTCACACTTCATATACTTCTAACTGGGGACTTCTTGAACTCCGGGAAGAAATTGCAAAATACATGGAACGCTATAACATGTATTATGATCCTCAGACAGAAATTCTTCCTACTGTAGGTGCTTCTGAAGGTCTTGATATTGTTCTCCGTTCTATTTTGAATCCAGGTGATGAAATTATTGTTTGTGAACCTTGCTATGTAAACTATCAGCCATTGGCAGATTTGTGCGGGGCAAAGGTTATCCATCTTGATACAAGTATTAATGATTTTTTCCCAACTGCAGAACAGATTGATGAAGCTTGTAATGAAAAAACAAAAGCTGTTATGTTCTGTTCTCCAAGTAATCCTACTGGCCGCATTATTCCTGCCAGTGAACTGGAAAAAATTGCAGAAGTTGTAAAAAAACACGAAATCTGGTGTTTAAGTGATGAAATCTACTGCGAACTGATTTACGGTGAACATAAACATGTTTCAATTGGTCAGTTCCCTGGCATGAAAGATTATACTATTGTATTTAATGGTTTTTCAAAAGCCTTTGCTATGACTGGCTGGCGTATTGGTTTTATCTGTGCTCCACACGACTTATTGGTTCAGTGTTGTAAACTTCATGCTTACAATTCTATCTGTCCTCCAATTTTCAGTCAGTATGGTGCTGCAGAAGGTTTACGCAATGCCTGGGCAGATGTAGAAAAAATGCGTGTAAGCTATCAGCAGAGAAGAAACTTAATGCATAAAGCCTTTATTGATATGGGACTTCCTTGTGTTGAACCAGAAGGTGCTTTCTATATGTTCCCAGATATCCGTTCTACTGGTCTTACCAGCGAAGAATTTGCTACAAAATTAATAGAAAAATATAGTGTTGCTGTAGTTCCTGGAACTTGTTTCGGAAAAGGCGGTGAAGGTTTTATTCGCTGTTGTTACGCAACTGATATTAATAAAATTAAGATTGCTATGGAAAGAATCGCACAAATGGTTAAGGAGTGTTAGTTTATATGATTATTCCAGTTCTTATTGTCTTAATTGTAGTTGCTCTTTTAGTTGTAATTTTGATGATTTCTAAAGGATCTCCAAAATCAAGCGGATCTTCTAAAAAAAGAAATAACGGATTACAGAGAAAAGGTTCTGCAAGCTTAATCAAAGATTATGAAAAAAGATTAAGTCATGACCCTCATAATGTTTCTGCTTTGGAAGGTCTTGGAGAATTATATTACGAAGATAAGAATTGGGAAAAAGTTTGGGCTATTTATAAAACTTTGTACGAAATTTCTGCTGTTCACCCTGAAATTGATATTGCAAAAGTAACTCAGAAAATGGGTGTGGCAGCCCTTAATCTTGAAAAACCTGATGATGCAATAAATGCTCTTCTTATTTCCGGCAAAAAGAATCCAGACTCTTTTGAAACAAATTTCAATTTGGGAAAAGCTTTTTATCTTAAACAGATTTATGACAAGGCTGCCATTTGTTTTAAAAAATGTAAGCTTATTGCTCCAGACAATACCAGCTGTAATGAATATTTGGGCTTAAGTTTATTCAAATGTTCAAAATATAAGGAATCGTTGAATTATCTGAAAAAAGCATTGGACGATCATCCTGAAAATAAAGAACTGCTTTATAATATGGCTGTTGCAATGAGCGAATCAGGCTTAAGTGATAAAGCTATAAAAGTGTTTATGCATTTGCGTCCAGATCCTCAGTTTGGAGCTCTTTCTTGTCTTGAAGCAGGTAAAATGCACGAACGCAATAAAGATTATAAATCTGCCATTGCTGATTACGAAATTGCATTTAAATTGCAGAATGTTCCTGAACAGACTTTGTTGCAGTTAAAATATCGTTGTGCAAATGACTACATTGCTATGCATGACATTCCAAATGGTCTTTCATTATTAAAAAATATTCAGGTTACAAAAACTGGTTATAAAGATGTAGATGCTCTTGTAATGCGCTATCAGGAATTGAATCAGAATCAGAATCTTCAGATTTATCTTCTTTCTGGAACTAGTGATTTTGTTGCACTTTGTAGAAGAATTATCAGTTCTTTCTATAAAGACAGTTTTGTAAAAATTGAAGATGTTTCGGTTGCTTCTGAAAGCATTGAAGTTATTTGTAATGTTGAAAGTAATAAATGGGAAGCAAAAACTTTGTTCCGTTTTTATAGAACTACAACTGTTATTGGTGACATTTATATCCGCGAATTCCATACTAAAATGCGTGATGCAAAGTGTGATAACGGTATTTGTGTTACTATGGGTTCTTTTTCAGAAAGTGCCCATAAATATACTGAAGGTCGTCCTGTAGACTTAATTGAAAAAGACGAACTTTCTAAAATCCTTAAAAAGATTAACTTAGGTAATAAATAACAAACCACAGGAAAATAAATGAATATCTGTTTGTTTTCATCTGATGAAATTGAAAAACCTCTTTCTGTAAAAGACGAAAGGGGACAGCACATTGTAAAAATTCTGCACAAACAAGCTGGCGACACTTTTACTGCCGGAATTATTGGTGGAAAAGCAGGAATTGCAAAAATTTCTGTAATTAAAGACGAAAATATTTATTTTACTTTTGAACCTTTATCAGACGGAAAGCCTTTATATAACTTAAAAATGATAATTGGTTTTCCTCGTCCTATTCAGTTAAAAAGACTTTTGCGGGATATTGCAGCTTTAGGTGTAAAAGAAGTTCATCTTACAGGAACCGAACTTGGTGAAAAATCTTACATGCAGTCTACTCTGGTAGAAAAGGGCAGTGCTTATAAAATGCTTTTGGACGGAACTGTTCAGGCGGGAAGTACTCATGTACCAGAATTGTTTTTGCATAAAACTTTAAAAGAATGTCTTGCTTATTTGGAAGATAATGCAAATAAAGGTCATTCTCATCATATTCTTCGCCTGGCTTTGGATAATGTTAATCCAAAATGTTCTTTGCAGCAGGCCATGAAAGATCTTCCCTGTATGGAATGTAAAACACCTTGCGATGAAGGAAAAATGGTTTTTGCGGCAATTGGCAGTGAACGGGGCTGGACAGATAAAGAACGTGCACTTTTAGAAGAAAATGGATATATTAGAAGCGGCATGGGACAAAGAATTATGAGAACTGAAACTGCAGCAACTGTAGCTGGTTCTATTATTTTGAATACATTAGGGTATTTAAATTAGGGGGAAATAATGGATAACGAAAAAATCAAATCACTTTTACTGGAAATTGAAAACACAGAAATTGACTTTACTGTTACTCAGACAGGAAAAGAAAGTAAACGTGTAAATGGATTTTATAAGCCAGACACACATGAAATCTTCCTCCATAATAAAAATTTTACAAGCGATAATCAGTTGGTTTATACAGCTGTTCATGAATATACCCATCACATTATTACTGTGGAAAAACAGAAACTTGATCCAAATTACGGCTGCAACTGTAAAGTTCACACTCAGGAATTCTGGGCAAAATTTGGTGACTTGCTGCAGATTGCAGAACAAAAAGGATACTATTCTATTGGCTGGGAAAACAATGCTGAATTAAAGGCTCTTACAGAAGATATTAAGTTGAACTATCTGGAAAAGAATGGACAGCTTATGCAGGAATTTGGTAAGAAACTGGCAAAAGCATGGGAACTTTGTAAAGAAAATGATATCCGCTATGAAGATTACATTGATCGTGTTTTGTGTCTTCCTCGTAGTGCCGAAAAAGATATCCGCAAAGTTGGTGCTGTAGAAGTTAATCCTGCTATTGGTTTTGAAAATATGAAAACTGTTGCCTCTATTAAGAAAAAGGATGACCGTGCAAATATTGAACAGGAATTTATGCAGGGCGGAAAAAGTCCTTCATCTGTTCGTGAAATGATGAAGCAGAAAGCAAGTGAAAGAAGAGGTGATGATCCTAAAACTAAACTTGAAAAAGAAAGAAATCGTCTTGAAAAGACTATTGCTCAATTAACTCAGCGACTTGAATTGGTGGAGGAAAGCCTTGCGAATTTGTAATAAAATCTTAATTCTTACAGGAATTCTTTTTTCTATGGCTTGCAGTTTGTGGGCTCAGATAGAAATGCCTTCAATGCCATCTATGCCAAGTATTTCTATGCCTTCTATGCCAACAATGGGGTCTACTTATTATAAACCCCAAATGCCAGAGTATTATAAAGGTAAGCCAACAACTACAACTACCACAACAAATAATACTCAGGGAAATACAACAAATACAACTGGTACAACAACTACTACCAGCCCTGTAACTTCTATAACAAATCCTCTTGTAACCAGTTCAACTTTATCTTCATTGAATGACAGTACATTAAGTGCCCTGGATGTTTCAACTCTTTATAATTCAGGTTTGTTCGACAGCATTTCCAGTCTGTTGGGGACAGGGACAACTTCTTCTGTAGATAATACTTCTACAAATATTTTGCTTCAGCAGATTCTTATAAGCTTGAACGAACTTAAAAGTCAGAATGGAGTTCAATCTTCACAGAATGCACAAACTCAACAAAATGCATCTGATTTTCAGAAAAGACAGCCTTCAATTTTAAGATTCAAAATAAATGGAAATTCCATTGTAGATTCATTTAAAACTGTATTTTTTAGTGAATCTGAAGCAGATGGAACATTTCTTTTAACCGCAGACCGTGTTTATTATGTTAATCAGCGGGCTATGAAAGAAACAATTTATCTTTTATTCAAGACAAAAAGAAACAATGGTTCAACTACAATTTATACTGTTGTACCAACTCTTATGCAGGACAGTCCAAATCAGAATTCTTTTTTGTACAGAATGTGTGAACAAATTGATATTGAAGCACAGAAAACAGGAAACCTTGTTGCCGTTCATATGTCAAAAGATCAGTTCAGTTTAGATATTTTACTGGACTTAGATAACTAGGTTTAAAACCGGAGTAAAAATGGATTTATTCAAAAAGAAAACTTTAAACAAAAAAGAGCGAAATGCTGCCCAGGTTGTTGTGCAGGATGTTGTTGCTGTAAAAAAAGGGGAGCGGGTTTTAATTATTGCAAATCCTGCTACGAATCCGGTAGCCCAGTCTTTTTATCTGGCTGCAGACGAAGTTGGAGCTGTTCCAACTTTAATTTTTCAAAACGATAAAACAAGTTTTGACAATGCTAATAAAGAAGTAATTGCTGCTCTTAAAACTGAACCAGAAGTATGTTTTTCTATTTCAAATGTAAAACTTGGTAAAGATGAACAGGCTCAGGCAAATCCTTACAAAACAGAAGACGGGCAGACTTTTACTCATATTTTTGATTATCTTCTTGATGGCAAAAAAACAATGCGCGGAGTTTGGACACCTGGTATTACAGAAGATATGCTGAACCGTACAGCAAATATTGATTATGCTGAATTACAGCACAGATGTGTTGAACTTAAAAAACTTTTTCAGGGCGCCGTAAGTGTTCATGTTACTGCTCCTGCCGGAACTGATGTAGAAATTGATGTTCAGGGGCGTGAACTTCTTTTTGATGATGGCGATTTTACTAAACCTGGAACTGGTGGAAATATTCCGGCTGGTGAAGTTTTTATTAGTCCTGTTGTTGGTAAAACAAAAGGTGTAATTGTTTATGACGGTTCCATGACTTTTTCCGATGGCGATGCTTTATTGGAATCTCCAATTACATGTAAACTGGAAAATGGCTTTGTTTCAGAAATTACAGGTGGTGCCAGTGCAAAACGTCTTTTAAAAACTATTACAGAAGCAGAAGCAAAACCTGCTTTAATGGAAAAAGAAAATAAAATGCAGAAAGACCAGGCACCGGTTTATAAACGCAATGCCAGAAATATTGGTGAACTGGGAATTGGACTTAATCCTGCTGCTCAAATTACTGGTAATATGCTGGAAGATGAAAAAGCGTTCCATACATGCCACTTTGCAATTGGTGAAAATTATGATAATGATGCGCCGGCTCTTATTCATCTTGATGGAGTTGTAAGAGACCCTACAATCGTTATTAATTATGCAGACAAAGAATCTGTAAAAATTCTTGAAAACGGTGATTTACTTATAAAATAAAAAAGGAATAGATAAATGAAAAAATTATTAACTGTATTATTTACATCTTTATTAATTGTTTCTTGTGTTGCTGCAAAACCAAACAAAAATACAACTGAAAAAGCAAAAGAAACAAAAACTCAAGCTGCGGAAGTAAAAAAGCCTGCAGAAGATCCTCAAATGGTTAAACTTAATAAAGTTCTTCTTTCTATGAGTGGCAGATTTAAGGCTGATTTTAAAAATGGAGATCCTAAAGAATTTCTTGCAGATTTACAGAAAGTTTTAGACGCAGAAAAAGATTTTCGTTCAGACGATTTAAGCTTGTATTATCTTATTGATAAAAAACACAATGTTGGCGAAAGCTATGTTCCAAAAGATTTAGTTAGTCTTGTAAAAAACAATTATTACAATATCAGCAGAAACGACTTATCACTTCGTCCTGATGTAGAAGCCGCTTTGGTAGAAATGGCAAAAGGTGCAAAAAAAGACGGCATTACTTTGCTGGTAAGTTCCACATATCGTTCTTATGAATATCAGAAAAATCTTTTCCAGAAATGGGTTAGAATTGACGGTCTGGAAGAAGCTGAAAGAGAATCTGCTCGTGAAGGTACAAGTCAGCATCAGCTTGGGGTTGCAATTGACTTTGGAAATATTGAAGATTCTTTCATTCAGACTAGCCAGGGAAAATGGCTTAATGAACACAGCGAAGAATATGGCTGGAGTTTAAGTTTCCCTCAGGGTTATGAAGATGTAACTGGTTTTAGATGGGAATGCTGGCACTTCCGTTATATTGGTGTAGAAGCATGTAAGTTCCAGAAAAAATGGTTCAATGATGTTCAGCAGTATATGATTGAATTTATAGATGCATGGAAAAATTATGAAAACTAAACTTATAGCTTTAGATTTAGATGACACTTTATTAACCAGTGATCGTGAAATCAGCGATGAAAATGTTGCCGCTTTGCAGGAATGTGCAAAAAATGGCTGCTATATAGTTTTATGTTCTGGTCGTGCAGAAGATGCAATTATTCCTTTTGTAAAGCGTTTGAATCTGAATGCTATTGGTTGCTCTGAGCAGGGAAAATACATAATTGCGATTAATGGCTGCAGTATTTTTGATTTGAACACAAACAAACAGATTTTCTGTAAAAAAGTAGAAAGCGACATTTTGCTTCGTGTAAACGAAATTGCAGAAAGCCGTGGACTTAAAAGCGAAGTTTATACACCAGATACAATCTATTATGAAAAAGAAACTAAATGGACAAAACTGGATGTAGACTTATGCGGATTAAAAGGTGTGGCAGTTGAAAATTATTCAGAGTTTTTAAAACAAGAGTTTACAAAAATGCTTGTTCCTGGAGAGCCAGAAGAATTGCAGAAACTTCAGAAGGTTCTAAAAGAAGAATTTGGGGACAGAGCAGTTATTTTTACAAGTAAACCATACTTTTTGGAAATACTTCCACCAAATTGCGGAAAAGGTGAAGCAATTACCTGGCTGTCAAATTATATTGGAATTGATGTACAAGACACTATGGGGTTTGGCGACAGCATGAATGATGAAAGTCTTATTCGTCTTGCAGGAACAGGTGTTTGTATGAGTAACGGACTTGATGCAATTAAACAGATTGCTGATTTTGTTACAGAAAAAGATAACAATAACAGCGGTATTGCAGACTTTATTTGGAAAAATGTTTTGTAAAAGTTTTATAGTTTACTAAAAGATTTATTTCCATATTTCAGGCGAAATGTTCAGTTCTTTTATGATGCAAGGAGTTGAACCTTTCGCCTTATTATTTTTCTTTATTGCTTTTATAAGCAGGTTTTTTGGAGTATGTTCTTCATCTATAAATTCAAGCATCTGTACTTTATACCCCTGTTCTTCCAACCACATCCCTCTAAGTCCGTCAGTAAGCAAAGAAGAAAACTTTTCCCGAATGAGCCCGTATTTTAAAAGTGGCTGAAGCAATTCATTTTGAGTCAGCTTATTTTCCTGCAGCTGTGTATTTATCTGGTGCTGGCAGCAAGGAACACTTAAAATGGCAAGAGCTTTTTTTTCTACTGCATATTCCAGTGCAAAATCTGTGGCAGTGTCGCAGGCATGAAGGGTAATAATTAAATCAGGGTCCTGTGTTTTAGAATAATTGGCAATATCACCAGTGTGAAAAACCAGATTTTTTAATCCCAGTTTTTGAGTAATGTTGTTACAGTATTCTATAACTTCCTGCTTTAAGTCCAAACCTTCTATACTGCATTCAATATGTTTAATTTCGGTTAAAAAATAGTGAACTGCAAAAGTTAAATAAGATTTACCGCATCCAAAGTCAATTATTTTTAATGGAGCATCTGAACTAAAAGTTCTTATAGCTGAAAGTTCTTTTACAGTATCATTAATAAATTCTAAAAAGCGGTTTATCTGGCGAAACTTGTCGTAACGAGCTTTTATTACTTTTCCGTCATCGGTCATTATTCCAAGAAGTACCAGAAATGGAACTGGGGTGCCTTCTTCAAGAATATAGTTTTTCTTTTTTTGAACAATATTTGTAGACGCAATTTTTTTTCTTAAAGTTGTGATTTTTCCTTTTTTATTTGCAAGAATTGTGATTTCTTCTGATTCAGTTTTTTGTACACAATTTTTAAAAGTTTTTCCCGCATGCTGACTAAGAAAATCGTTCAGTTCTTCTTCTTTTAAGTGACTGTGAAAAACCTGAGTTTTAGTAAATTGCTGGACAAAATATGAAGCGCCGGAACTTGAATTTTCATAGGAAATTTTGATTTTTATATATGGTTTACCTAGAAGTTCTTCAACATTTTGAGCTGGTTTTGAAAGGGTTGCACTTAAAATCATTTTTGTCCTTCAATCAATTAAATATCACTATTCTAATGGTATACTATTTTACAAAAAAATGATATATTTATTGTTATGGGAAAGTCTATTGTATTTGTAAATCAGAAGGGTGGTGTTGGTAAAACAACTTCTGCAATTAATATTGGTGCATATATCGCTCTTGCAGGCAAAAAGGTTCTTCTTGTTGATTTTGACTCACAGGGTAATATGTCTAGTGGTGTTGGTGTTTCAAAAGACAAGCCAACTGTATATGAACTTATTGCAGGTCTTGTAGAACCTAAAGATGCAGTAAAGCATACTCCTGTAGAAAATCTGGATGCTATTAGTGCTTCTCTCGATTTGTCTGGTGCAGCTATTGAATTGGTAGACCAGGAAGAAAGAGAGTTCTTCCTTAAAAAAGCTTTGGCTCCATTAAAAGATGATTATGATTATATTTTAATCGACTGTCCTCCATCTTTGGGATTGCTTACATTAAATGGTCTTGCTGCTGCAGATTCTGTTCTTGTTCCTATGCAGTGTGAATATTTTGCTTTGGAAGGTATTACACTTCTTCTTCAGACTGTTCAGAATGTACAAAAAAGTATTAATCCATCTTTAACAATTGGTGGTATTTTCTTTACAATGTATGATTCAAGAACTCGTCTTGCACAGGATGTAGTTGTTCAAGTTAAATCTTACTTTAAAGATGTAGTTTTCAATACTATTATTCCAAGAAACATTCGTTTATCAGAAGCTCCATCACACGGACTTCCAATTTGTAAATATGATCCAACTTGTGTTGGTGCTAAAAGTTATGAAAAACTTGCAGAAGAGGTAATCCATCGTGGCTAGAACTGGTTTAGGTTTAGGAAAAGGATTAGGAGCATTATTACAGGAAAATTCACTTTCCACTTCTACTGAAAAAAAGGAAGAAGTTGCTCCAGTAAAAATGGCGCCAAAGCCGGCTCCAGTTTCATCTTCAAAATTGCCAGCTGCTATTCGTGTAGACGATAACGGCGGATTGTGGATTGATCCTAACTTACTTAAACCAAATCCAAAACAGCCTCGTACTGAATTTAACCAGAAACAGCTGGAAGAACTTTGTGAATCTATTAAAGAAAACGGTATTCTTCAGCCAATTATTATTGAAGAAGCTGGTGCAGACGGTTTTTATATTATTGCTGGTGAACGTCGTACTCGTGCTTCAAAAATGGCTGGTCTTAAAGAAGTACCAGTTCAGCTTAGAAAATTTGATGAACAGAAAAAGCTGGAAGTTGCTTTAATTGAAAATATTCAGCGTGCCGACTTAAACCCAATAGAAGAAGCCATGGCTTACTATAATCTTATTCAGCTGGGAGACTTGAGTCAGGATGAAGTTGCAAAGAGAGTTGGAAAAAACCGTTCTACTGTTGCAAATGCTATTCGTTTATTAAAGCTTCCAGAAGATATTCAAAAATCTTTGGTAAATGGTCAGCTTTCTGCAGGACATGCAAGAGCCTTACTTATGGTAAAGAGCGATTCTGATATGCGTGTTATGTATGGAAAAATTATTGGTTCTGGTCTTTCTGTTCGCGAAGCAGAAGCAATGGCAGAAACTTATAATAACGGTGGCCGTGCAGTTCCAAAAAAGACTGCTGCAAAATCTAAAAAAGACCCTGATATTGCAATCTTTGAACAGGAATTAAGAAATATTTTTGGAATTAGAGATGTAAACTTTAAGGGAACAACCGATAAAGGTCGTATTGAATTAGGTTTTAGTTCAAAAGCTGATTTCGATAGAATTTATAATCTTTTAATTAAACAGTAAAAATCTTTTCTGAGTTTTTGGAAAATAGAATTAATAAAAAGACCATTCCAGTTTTAAGTGTGAAGTGCACTTCGGTGGAATGGTCTTTCTTTTTTTATTTTATTGTAAGGAATGCTTTGTTTCCGTTATAAGCCTGGATAATATCTTCTTTTGCTGTTATTTCCCAAGGGGCGTGCATACTTAAAACTGCAACACCTGCATCTAAAACGTTCATTCCATATTTTGCTGCATGGTATGCAATTGTTCCGCCACCACCCTGATCAACTTTTCCAAGTTCAGCCATTTGATAAGTTACTTTATTTTCATCCATTGCGGCTCTAATTTTGGAAATGAATTCTGGGTTTGCATCACTTGCACCGCTTTTACCACGAGCACCAGTGTATTTCTGGAATGTAAGTCCGCCACCAAGTACAGAAGCATTATCTTTGTCATAAAGCTGTGCATTTAAAGGATCGTAGGCTGCATTTACATCTGAAGAAAGCATGTTGCTGTTTGAAAGACAACGGCGAAGTGTTAATTCACTGTAAGCAGGTTCTGCTTTTGCAATGATTTCTGCCAGCATATTTTCAAAAAGATTGCTTGCCATACCTGTTGCACCAACGCTACCAATTTCTTCCTTATCTACACAAAGACAACACTGAGTTCTGTCTCCAGCAGCTGCATCTAAAATAGCCTGTACAGAAGTAAAAGCACAGGAACGGTCGTCTTGTCCGTAAGCCAGAATAAGAGAACGGTCTAATCCTAAATCTCTTGCTTTTCCAGCTGGAACAACTTCCAGTTCTGCAGAATTAAAATCTTCTTTTTCAATATTGTATTTTTCTTTAAGTAATTGGAAAATTGGATTTGGTGTATCTTTTTCTTTATCATCCTTTTTTTCATCTTTTTTAGCAGGAAGTTTTGAACCGAAAATTAGGTCTAAATCTTCACCTTTTATAAATTCAGAAGCAGTTCCTTTCATTTGTTCCTGGGCAAGATGTGGAAGAATATCTGAAATTGTGAAAACAGGGTCATCTTCTTTTTCACCAATCACAATGTTTATAAGACTTCCATCTTTTTTACATACCACACCGTGAATTGCAAGAGGGAGAGTTGTCCACTGATATTTTTTTATTCCACCATAATAGTGAGTGTTGAAGTAGAAGATATTTTCTTTTTCGTACACAGGGGTCTGTTTTCCGTCTAAGCGAGGTGAATCAATATGGGCACCAAGAATATTCATGCCGTTTTCTAAAGGTTCTTTTCCCATTTGAAAAAGAGCAATGGCTTTGTTCATTTTTGTAATATATACCTTATCTCCGGCTTTAAGCTGTTTTACATCAGCAAAATTTTTATAGCCTTTTTCTTTAGCCATGGAAATAATTACGTTTACACATTCTCTTTCTGTTTTTCCTGAATCAAGGAAAGATTTATAATCTTCGATTAATTTCATATACATGTCCTTAATTAATAGATTGAATATAAAATATAAGGCTGCCCCAAATTATATAGAGCAGCCTTATGTATTATTTATTGTTTTAGTTTAGAATTAGTACATTCCGCCCATGTCTGGAGCTGGAGCAGCAGGAGCTTTTGGTTCTGGAATGTCTGTAATTGCACATTCTGTTGTCAAAAGTGTTCCGGCAACTGATGCAGCGTTTTTCAAAGCTGAACAAGTTACTTTAGCTGGGTCAATAATACCTGCTTCAAGCATGTTTACCCATTCATTAGTGCGTGCATTGAAACCAACACCTTTCTTTTCATTTTTAGCACGTTCTGCAATAACAGCACCATCAAGACCTGCATTTTCAGCAATCTGACGAATTGGTTCTTCCAAAGCACGGCGTACAATTTTGAAACCAACTTTTTCGTCTTCTGTAAGATCTGCAGGAACTTCTGCCAAAGCTTTTGAAGCTTCAATAAGAGCCATACCACCACCAGAAACAATACCTTCTTCCAAAGCAGCACGTGTAGCAGCAATTGTATCTTCTACGCGGAACTTCATTTCTTTCATTTCTGTTTCTGTGTTTGCACCAACATTAATAACAGCTACGCCACCTGCAAGTTTAGCAAGGCGTTTCTGAAGCTGTTCTTTATCATAAGTTGAAGAAGATTTTTCGATTGCAACTTTAATTTCTTCAACACGAGCTTTAATGTTTTTAGCATCTCCGGCACCACCAACAATTGTAGTGTTGTCTTTGTCGATTTTAATAGATTTAGCCTGACCAAGAACTTCTTCACCACAAGATTCAAGTTTAAGACCAACTTCTTCGCTAACTACAGTTGCACCTGTCAAAATAGCGATATCCTGGAGCATATCCTTACGGCGGTCCCCAAATCCTGGAGCTTTAACAGCACAACATTTGATTGTTCCACGGATTGTGTTCAATACTAAAGTTGTAAGAGCTTCACCGTCAACATCTTCACAAATAATTACTAAAGCACGACCTGCATTTGCAACTTTTTCCAAAATAGGAAGAAGATCTTTCATTGCAGAAATCTTTTTGTCGTAGATTAAAACGCAAGCATCTGTATAAGAAGCTTCCATTCTTTCGCGGTCTGTTACAAAGTAAGATGAAATGTAGCCACGGTCAAACTGCATACCTTCTACTGTATCAACAGTCATTTCCATGTTTTTAGATTCTTCAACAGTAATAACACCGTCTTT
>JAKSTH010000056.1 GCA_024402655.1 Treponema sp.
CTAATCCGTCGGTTCCGAAAGGGCCGGGCAGGTTCAACTCCTGTCGCTTCCGCTAACCACACAACAAACCAGTGGTGATATGAGATTGTAGCTCAGCTGGATTAGAGCATCACCCTGCGGAGGTGAGGGTCGCACGTTCGAATCGTGTCAGTCTCAAAGAAATGGCTCATCGTAAGATGAGCTTTTTTTATTTTAAACTCATAAACATTCTAACATCCATGTACACGATTCGAACCGAAGTGAACGGTCCTTAAAAAGGCGAAGACTTGGAGCGTTTTTAAGGATTTGGCGACAGGACGTCGCCAAAAGTGAACGCAGGCGCCGCGGCGGGAGCAAACACGACGTTTGCGACCATAGCGGCGTATCGTGTCAGTCTCAAAAAGAATTTATTTCAAAATTTATACACAATATAGTAAAATATTCCCATGATTTTTCACAACGACAATTCCAAAAAGAAAAACTATTTAATAAAACTCAGCCTTTTTTGTGCAGTTATTTATATAGCAATAACCTTTCTAATTTTTTTACTAATAGACATCAAACAGCAACACCGCATTTTTTTCATTGCCTTATTATCTTTGCTTTTGATTTACTACATATATTTAATTTTTAAAACAAACAAAAACTATGACAAACTTTCCATTGAAACTTTTGAAGATAAACTTGTTGTTTCAATGCCTAAACGCACTATAGAAATCCACTTTAATGAAATCATAGAAATAATTTCTTATCCAACTATACTAGATAAACACCAGCTTATAATACACTGTGAAAAATGGAAGGCACTCAGCATTTCATCATATCTGGAAAACTTTGAAGAATTAAAATCAATTCTTTTTTCCATAAAACCTCTCTCTCAAAGGAAAGGAATTGCCCGTCGTATTTTCGACTATTCGTATATCGTATCTGTTTTTTCAGCAATAATTGCTACCAGTGTAAAAAATTTTCCTGCAACCTGTGTATTTGCATCCATTGGAATTTTAAGTTCGGTTTTTAATATTTTTCGCTATGCAAAATCAAAAATCAGGGTATCGCAAAAAGTAACAGGTATAATTGCCCACAGTATTTTAGCAGTAGCATTACTATTTTCAATGATTGTTTATGGAAAAATCGCAAAAAATTTTTCATACAGAAAAAATCTTGAAGGAAAAACTGTTTTGATGAATAAAGAAGAAGTTTCAAAATATGACAAACAGGGAAATCTTAAATATCACAAAACAGAATTTGAAGAAGAATTTTATACTTATGATTTTGACAATAATATTATGTATTGTAAATCTAAATTCGATTCTGAGGAAATATTATATACTTATAAAAATGATAATCTCGTAGAAGTAAAATACAGTGATGGAACTTTATATACTTACGAATACGATGAAAATGGAAATGAAACCTGTTATTCAGACAATCAGGGATATTCAGAATGGTCCACATACGATTCCAACAATAATCTTATTGAAATAGTCGACAGTTATGGATTCCATCAGTTCTTTAAGTATGATGAACACAACAACCTTATTTACCAGAATAATGATGATAATGAATATTACACCTACACTTATGATGAAAAAAACCGATGCATAAAAACTGAAGGTGAAAATTACATTATGACTTCTGAATATAACAATAAAGATCAGCTTATATTGCAAACATCATTTATGGAAGATGAAAGAGTTTCCACAAAAAAAATTGAATATGATGATAAAGGCAACGAAATTCATCTTGAATATCGTACCTGCAATAAAGATGGAGAAGAAATATATTATCAGGATATCAAAAAGTTATATGACGAACACAACAATGTAATTAAAATCCAAAAAAATGATGGAAGTTCAACAGAATATTCCTACGATTATGATAAATCTGGCCACATTTTAAGAAGTTTTTCATATTCTGAATAACATCAAACCATGTCACAGAAAAACGGAACATAATATAAAAACATTTGTCATCTCGACCGAAGTGGAGAAATCTCTCTTAAATGTTCCCTCTATATGAGTTAAATCAATGAAAAAATTTTAATAGCAAGGAAGCGGCTGCAGACGCGCCCTTATTATTAAAATTTTTTCATTGATTTTACCATTTTTTTTAAAATATATGTTGACACTCGATATATATCGATATATGATATATATCGTAAGGCGATATAGCGTAAGTCGACAATGCATAACACCTTATAAAAATTTAAGGAGATTGAAAAATGAAAAAAAGCGAACCAATGTCAGAAAGCTTCTTCTATATTCTGTTATGTCTGTCAAAAGGACCAAATCATGGCTATGGAATTATGCAGATGGCAGAAACATTGTCAGATGGAGATGTAAAAATTGGATCTGGTACTATGTATGGAGCTACCAGCAATATGATAAAAAAAGGCTGGATTGAAGAAATAATGTCTAATGAACCTGGTATGGAACGCAAAAGACTTTATTGTTTGACAGAAGATGGAAAAGCTGCATTTGAAGCTGAAATTCAGCGCTTAAAAAAAATGATTGCAGCAGTTGAAAACTAAGGAGATAAAAATGGCAGGATTATATAAAACAGGACACAAAGCATTTACAGCTTGGGATTATAAAAAAGAAGTTGAAGAATTAAACAGAATGTCTGAACAGGGATGGCAGTTGATTAAAGGCAAACTTTTCTCTCAGAAATATAAAAAAAATGAAAATGTTGTTTACAAATATCAGTTGGACTATCAGCCAAAAGTAGAAGATTTAGGAAGATACATTGAAACTTTCCGTGAACAGGGTTGGGAATATGTAAATTCAACTCTTAATGGATGGCATTATTTTAGAAAGCTTTACGATGCTTCTTTGCCTGCTGAAGAATATGAGATTTATTCTGATGAAACATCATTAAAAGAAATGAACAACCGCTGGATTCGCCTTGGTACAGCATTTTCTGTAATTTTAGGTTTGGATGCACTTCTTATGGGTTCTTTACTCTTTAATCATTTTTCAATTCCAAGAGTAATTCTTGTAGTTGCAATATTTATCGAATTCATCTGGTTATTGACTGGAACTTTAAGAATGAAGAAAGAAAAATCTTCTAAGAAAACTTTTAATGCAAAATATTTCCTTGCATTCCTTTTTGGAAGTTTCCTTGTTTATTTCTTAATGAGTAGTGCTCGTGTTGATTTTGAAGCTTCTACAAAAGCAGAATATTACGGTACTGTAACAAAACAACAGCCTGTAAATTGGGATGAAGAAGAAGTTAGTTATCCAGATTTCTACAGTTTAGAAATTGACGGAAAAATTGCAGCTCCATTAACTTTTGAATTGAAAAATACAAAAACAGGGGATGTAGTTTTTGAAGATACATTGGCTCCAGACGCAGATAAATCAGTTTCATACAGAAAACATAATTTCTTCTTAAAAACAGGAACTTATTCTATATCTTTCACAAACTATGAAGGCGGAATGATGGACTTGAAGTTTGATTGGGATTAATAATCAAAGCCATTCAAAATCATATAATCGAAACGAATTAAGGTAAGAGATTTAGACAGTATCTATTTCTCTTACCTTTTTTATTATTTCTGTTACTTCTTCCTCTGATAACAATCTGGTCATATTAAAAATAAGTTGATTCTCACCTGCAAAATCGATTTCTTCTCCTTCCATAATCTCACGGCAATAAATCTGTGCCACGTGATTTGTGCAAACTCTGCAGGTGTAAATATCTTTTAAGAGAAAAGCCTGTGAAACTTCTTCTAAATCCGGAATCCCCAGTTCAATTTTCATAAACTGATGAAGAATTCTGGCACAAGTTCGTTTATCTAAAAATGCATCTGGAGTATACTCATCCTGATCTTCCAGCCATCCTTTTAAATGGCCATAATGAAGAATCTCATCATCTTTTATAGAAGCAAGTTTACTTAATTCCAGAACAAAATCTCTAATCCGAATTTCCATTTACGCCTGAGGAATAATTTTTACAGTAATACTGTCGCAAGGTTCCAGAGAATCAAAAATAATTTTCCCATCTGAAGTAGATTCTTTCTTAGACCATAAATCTTTTACTGTATATTTTGCAGTTTTTACAAAAATATCAGACAGTTTTGAACCAAGCTTTTCTTTAATCAATTCAAAATCAACGGAAACAGGACCACTTATCTGTGTTTCGCTTAAATTGAATACAGAAACAGCAACACTTCCATCATCCAAAGGTTTTGCCAGTACATCAACACGGTTAATATCCTGAATATATTCCTTGTCTGGCTGAGTGCAGGTATAACTTGTCCAGATTCGTTTTGCCTGAATACCTAGCTTATCTTGATTCAAATCTATTAAATCTTTATTTGCAATAATATTGTAAATTTCATCACCTTTTTCTACACGACGTAAATCCAATCCCAACATAAGAGGTGAATTCATCATACACCACATTGCAAAGTGTGTTTTATTCATAACAGGGGACAGACCCTTCATACCAATCATAAGCATATCAGGATCATTCCACCCTTTATCAAGCCCCGCAAATTCATCCATAACAACAGCTTTGTTATATTGAGAAGTTACACTTGGAGTTCCAGGATCATACCAGACTCCATAACCTTCATCTCCATCTGAACCAACACGGAATGTAATATCATTTAAAATTCTCCAGGAATCTCCAACTTTATAACCCCAGTTTTGTGGCTGAGTTTTTCCCCATTCACACAAAGAAAGGATTATATCATGACTTTCTGCAGCCAGATTCAAACCTTCCAGCATTGCAGCATAAGAACAAAGAGTATTTTCCTGTCGACGATGATTCATAAGGCGGATTATATTTTCACCAGACTGCAATTCAATTTCAATTTCCTGTGAAGTTGCAAAAGTCTGTTTATCT
The DNA here is from genome assembly GCA_024402655.1 of Treponema sp. Classification (GTDB taxonomy): domain Bacteria; phylum Spirochaetota; class Spirochaetia; order Treponematales; family Treponemataceae; genus Treponema_D. Next base: position 4,831 of record JAKSTH010000056.1, read on the forward strand.
TTTGTAGAAGACAATAAATCGTCATAAAAATATTTACAATTTTCGCCTGCTCCTACTGCCAGCTGCAACCATTCACCAGTTCCATTTTCTCTTCCAGTAGCATAATCAACTGTAAGTTTGTAAATACCACCTTCTGCCACATTTATTACAAATTTGAGTTCACCACTTCTTGGTCCCACAGGACTTGTTCCTGTATTTGTGCCGTCAAAAGTACCAATCCATGTAACATAATCATTTTCTACTTTTACCCCTTCTCCTGTAAGAGTTCCACAAAGAGCAGACATATTAAGCTTTATGCCTTTTCCTGTGATACAAATACTTTTAATATTTGGCGCAAAAACAAAACGAGCATTTTCAGGATTACTAAAAGTGGCATTATCCCAAAGATAATAGCAGTTATCAATTTTTAAAAAATCAACACCCCAGTCAACATAAGATTGAGCATCAGTTTTTTCGTGCCCACAAGTACCAACTGCAGCACCGGCACAAAGATTTGTTCCAATGTCATTGTACATTCCAAATTTCAACCCTTTTGAATGCACATAATCTGATAAAGCCTTAAATCCATCTGGAAATTTTACTTCTTCATTTGAAAGTTTTCCGTCAATTCTTTGAGCCTTGTAGCAGCCATCATCAAGAATAACATATTTGTAGCCTAAATCTTTAAGCCCTAGTTCTACTATCTTATCTGCCATGATTTTTGTAAGTGCCTGGGTATTTCCACTTCCAAAAGCATTCCAGCTGTTCCAGCCCATAGCAGGCAGATGATTCTTTTTTTTGTTTAATAAAACTTTACCGTTTTCAAAAGAATCATATCTGTATTCTTTATTTTCAATTTTATCTGGTGATTCAAGACTCATTTTTTCCTCTTTAATATCTATTTTGATTTTCTTTCTTCAAGGAATTTCTGTAAACCAAGTTTTCCTTCTGGCGTTACCGGTTTTATCCATTTTGCAGAATACATGTGATGCTGCATTAATATATAACGAATTGGTTCATCTATATAACACATGGCAAAAACTACAAGAAAAGGTGCGTGGAAAACATTATTAGCAATAATCAAAGCTGGCAGAACCAAAGCATACATAAATGCAATTTCCAGTACTGTACCAAAAGTAGCATCTCCTGCTGAACGATAAGTATCATTCTGAGTCCAGTTCCCCATTCTTATGATACAGGCAATACCATAAATAAATATAAGTCCCGTTCCAAAATCAAAGGAAAGTCCGGAAAGATTCATCAGTCTTAATAATGGACCATGAATTGCAAAAAGCACTACAACAACCAGTAAAATTGTAATCTGGCAGAAATAAACAATTCTTATAGCCCGTTGATATGCAGCCTTTGTTTCTCCTGAACCAACACATTTTCCAACAAGTACAGAAGCGGCACTGGAAAAACCAACAAAGAAGCCTATTACAAGCCCTTCAATTGTTCTAAACACAGCAACAGCAGCAATAGCTTCTTCTACCTGATGTCCAAGAACAATATTTATTACGCCATTTCCTATACCAATAAGCAATTCATTACAAATAATTGGAAAACATTTTTTCATGAACAGACGCAGAAATTCTTTGTCCCATGCAAAAAAGTTTTTTATGTCAAAAAGGAATTTATATTTTGTAAAGAGAGCACAAATCAAAATGAAAATTACATTTACAAGGGACGAAACAACAGTTGCAATGGCGGCCCCTCTTACTCCAAGAACAGGCGCACCTAAATTTCCAAAAATCAGAACCCAGTTTAAAAAAGTGTTTGTTACTACAGATGCAATGGAAGCATACAAAGGAATTTTCACTCTTTCTGTAGAGCGAAGTAAAGTGCTCATTCCTACCGATAAAACCTGAAAAGGATAGGCAAAAGCAACAATACTTAAATATTCAATTCCTATTGCCTGAATAGAAACTTTATCGGTGTACATTGCAAGAACCAGTTTTGGAAATATTGCTCCCAAAGCGGCAAAAATAACAGAAACTGTCATCATGCAGGTCAAGGTCATTCCATAAGAACGAGATATACCTTTATAATCTTTAGCACCCCAATATTGGGAAATAAATAGGCCTCCACCGCCCACAAATCCCCAGTAGCAGGCAAACATTAAAAATGAAAATTGTCCGCATAAACCAACAGCTGCAACATTCAACTCACCAAGAGAAGAAATCATTACAGTGTCTATCATACTTCCTGTTGTAGAAAGAAGATTCTGCAACGCAACTGGAATAGCAATAACTGCAACCTGTTTTAAAAGTTGCCTGTAATCAAAATGATTTTTCATGAAAGTTAAATTTTTCCTCTTTCTTTCAAGATTTCTTCCACATACTGAACCATTTCATAAACTAAGGCATCGCAATGAGGCTTTTTCTGTCCCCCGGCAGCAGCATTTGCTTTAAGTAAATCTTTACAATCAATCATCTGATTGTGTCTTTCTTTAAAATCATTTATAACCTTTTGAGTTGTTTCCATATCATCAACATCAAAAAGTCCAAGAGTCATTAATCCGCCAACAATTACACCACAGGTAATTCCAGACTTCATGCCACCACCAAAAGCAACTGCGATTTTATAAGCAGTTTCATCATCAATCTTAAGCGATTGTGTAAAAGACATTAATACTGACTGTGCACAATTATGATGTGGAACTTCAATTGCTCGAATTTCATGGGCTCTTTCTAAATATTTACTCATTTTATCCTTCTTATAAATTAATATTGCAATTATACCATCAATTCATTGGTAATAAAATACAGTGAAGATTTATATTCTTTTCCTCTGCAATTTTAATGACCATTTCTCTTGTTATTTTTTTTGTTCCTTTTGGTTTTTCATGCGCAGGAGCATCACCAATTAAAATGATATGTTTACTGTTTTTGTTATCCCATTCAAAATATTGTTCTGATGCATATAACGCTTCATAAACTGCCTCTGGAATGTCCCCGCCTTCCAAACCAAGAATTTTTATGGAATTCAGATTTTTTGAAAAAAGATCGTAGTTAGTTGTAAAACCAAATATTTTAACTGGAAGTCCATTGTAAGAATAACTGTCGCCGTAATCCCGATAAAACAAAAGACCAAATCTGATATTATTTTCTTTTTCAAATTCACTTTGCAACATTGGAACAAGATTTTTTTGAATCTGATTGATATCATCCTTCATACTTCCAGTGGCATCAATCGCAAAAAGTAAATCGCAATTGTCTTTAATTTTTAACTCTTTTATAAGTGACTGTATATCTGTTACAAGAGATTCAGCATTTTTTGAATAAGTAACATCTGATGTTAATTCTTTAAAAGACATATTTGCCTGGGGATTATAATTATCAGAAAGATTGATGGTGTTATCCTTTTTATTTTTATAAAATCTGAACAAAAAAGGATTATCGAGAAAATCTCCAGAATAATCGGCATAAGGTTTTTCGAATGTCCTGATATTAATAAAAGTTCCCTGCTCTACTTTTATTTCTCCGTTTCGTCCCCATTCATATCCATATTTCAATTTCTTAGGAATATAAATGTGAAAAGCTTCTCCAAAAAAATCTGTCTGTTCAACAGTAGAATCTACCAAAGAATATTTTGAAGTTTCCGAATCTAATATTTTTCCATCAAGATAACGAATTTCATCACCATTTATTTTATTATAGAAATCTGCACGATATGCATAATTTGTGATTTTTCCTTCAGGATCTTTTACTGTTTCTGTAAGTAATACCGAAGAAATTTCCGGCCGTTTTTTTATAAAAAGATGATATCCGTTATTTTTTTTAAGACCATATTTTTCATCATTATAGTAATCCAAAATACAAATATCATCTGCTCCAATTTTTAACTGCTGCTGTTTTTTTGAATAAATAATATTTTGAGAACTACTGTCTTGTGCATAAATATTTACAGCCAGCAATATAAAGAGGAAGAATAAAATAACCGATTTTATGCACTTCATGTTTATATTATCGGAAAACTGATTATATATCTTCAAAGTAAATCTACTTGAATAAAACAGGGCTTTCTTATAATATGAATATGGGTCAGATGCCCTACACACAATTGTTAGAAAACCCCGCCAGAGGAGGAATCCAGCAACGGTATCTTTCGTATTGTGGTGACTGGGATTATCTGGCCCTTTTTTTATCTAAAACTTCTATTTTTCTAGACTTTTTTTCTTTTTTCTTCTGATATTTGCAATTATACTAGTATGCATGAAAACTTTATTTAATGATAACTGGTATTTTTGTGAATACCCACTTTCCGACAATGATAATCGCAAAGATGGGAAAACTAATTTTTTAAAACCTGAAGATTTTTTTGATATTGCAGAAACTTTACAATATGAAAATATTGAATTGCCACACGACTGGATGATTCGTCATACAAAGGAACTTTATAAAAATAGCATTGGTTTTTATAAAAAAGAAATTGTACTTTCTTTAGAAGATATAAATAACCGCTATCTTGCCCTGGAATTTGAAGGGGTTTATATGAATAGCGGAGTATGGATTAACGGACAGTTAGCTGGAACCTGGAAATACGGTTATACAAATTTTGAATTCGATATTTCTTCTCTCGTAAAAGAAGGAAAAAATGAAATTCTTGTAATTGCAGTGTACCAGAACTGTAATACCAGATGGTACAGTGGTGCAGGCATTTTCCGTGATGTTAATTTTATAAATTCACCTGCTTCTCATCTTGTGACTGATGGCACCTATTTTTCTGCAAAAAAAATTGATAAATCTGAAAATAGCTGGCATATAAAACTTTCAACAGAAACTGCTGGTAACTGCGAAGGTTTTCATATCCGTTATTTAATTACAGAAAACAATACATCAAATTCTTTTATTTATGCTGCAGATTTGGAACCTATAGAATTTGACTATCCTAATCCAAAAATCTGGGATATTAATAATCCTGTTTTTTATATCCTTACAACCCAACTCTGCGATAAGGACTGGAATGTTATTGATGAAGCAAGTCAGCATTGTGGCTTTAAAACTGCAGAATTTACAAAGGACAAAGGCTTTTTTCTTAATGGCCGCCACCTGAAAATTAACGGTGCTTGTCATCATCACGACCAGGGTGCATTAGGTTCTGCATTCCACAAAGAAGCTCAACGCCGTCAGTTCCAGAAATTAAAGGATATGGGTGTAAATGCTGTCAGATGTTCTCATAATCCTCCTCCACGAGCATGGATGGATTTGGCAGATGAAATGGGACTTATGATTGATGATGAAGCCTTTGATATGTGGGAAAAACCAAAAACTGAATTTGATTATGGAAACTATTTTAATGACTGGTCTGAGAAAGATGTAACAAACTGGGTTCGAAAAGATAGAAATCACCCAAGTTTGATTATGTGGTCTATTGGAAATGAAATTTACGATACTCACATGGGCAACGGTCTTGAAATTACAAAAAGACTCTATGATTTAGTAATACAAAATGATCCAGAAAGAGTTGCTCCAATAACAATTGCCTCTAACTATATGATGACAGATGGTGCTCAGGAATGTGCAAAACATATTGATACAGTTGGTTACAATTATCTGGAACGCCTTTACGATGAACATCACCAAAAATATCCTGAATGGAAAATTTATGGTTCAGAAACTGGTTCTACTGTACAAACCCGTGGTATTTATCACTTTCCTGAAAGCCTTAAACTGGTTACTTTCAGCGATGGTCAATGTTCAACTTTAGGTAACTGTACAACACCTTGGGGTGCACCTAATTCCCAAACTATTATTACTTTTGAACGGGACTGTAATTTTAGTGCCGGACAATTTATCTGGACTGGATGGGATTACATTGGAGAACCAACTCCATATCATACAAAAAGTTCATACTTTGGCCAGATTGACACTGCAGGTTTCCCAAAAGATACATTCTGGTTATATAAATCTGAATGGGGCGGAAAAAAGATGGCTCCTTTTGTTCATCTTTTGCCTTACTGGGACTGGAATGAAGGCCAAATTATTGATGTAAAAGCCTATTCCAATGCAGCTGCTGTTGAACTTTTCTTTAATGGAAAATCCCTTGGCTTGCAAAAAATTGATCACGAAAAATCACCTGAACCATTTGGTCGCTGGCAGTTGGAATATCATAAAGGTGAAATAAAAGCCGTCGCTTATGATGAAAATGGAAAAGTTGTAGCAGAAGATATAAAAAAATCTTTTGAAGATCCTTCTCAAATTGTTCTTGAACCAGAAACTGGTGATTACGGCAAACTTCATTTTATAGATATTATGACCGCCGATAAAAATGGAAATCTTGTAGAAAATGCAAGAAATTACATCACCCTAAAAGTAACTGGAGATGCCCTTCTTATTGGTATGGACAACGGAGACTCTACAGATTACGAAGAATATCAATCTAAAGATGGAATTACACATACCCGTCGCCTTTTTGCAAATCGTCTTGTAGCAATTATTAAAGAAAATAAAAACAGCAAAGGATTTATAATTTCTGCTGCAAGTAAAGATTTACCAAACTGTTCTATACAGTATGAAAATGGTCAGTGGAAAAATTGTCCTGCAGATAATACTCTAAAACCTGAAAAAGAAATAGTTCCGAGCAGAAAGATTGAAATTATTGCAGAAGGAAGTACAAAATTAAACAAAGAAAATTCAGAACTTAAAGTTACCTGCAAAGTGCTGCCAGAAAATGCATCTTCAAAGGAAATAAATTGGAATCCTGTTTTAAAAGAATGTGTTTCCAGCAATTTTATTCAGGTTTGCAACAAGAGGGGCGAAGGAACTGGAACTGAAACTGCCATTATAAAAGCTAATGGAGATGGAGAATGTATTCTTCGTTGTACTGCACAAAATGGAACCAAACTAGATGAAGTTTTAAGCGATTTGAATTTCTCTGTTTCTGATTTTGGAAATGCAAACCAGGATGCCTACACTCTTATTGAAGGCTGCCGTTTAGATAGTTGGGATCAGGAAAAATCAAAGCCACCTATTTGTCTTGAAAGCGGAATTTCTACACGAGGAACAGGTCCAAACTGGGTTTCTTTTGATAAAGTTGATTTTGGAAAAGACGGCTCAGATTCCATTCACATTCCAATCTTTACTTTTGAAACAGAAGTTCCTGTAGAAGTATGGGACGGAAAACCTGGAAATGGCACAACTTATGACGGATCAATTGCACCAATAACTGATTCAGGCAAATGTCTTGGAAAATTTATTTATAAACATGAATCAATTTATAATACATATAGTGAAAATATTTTCACTTTAAGCCGCCGTTTATTTGGAGTTCACACCATTTCTGTAGTTTTCCCACATGAACTTTACTTTAAGGGATTCTATTTTGACAAAACTCCAAAAGCATTTGCAAAGCTTTCTGCTCTTGATGCAGATGTCATTTCTGGTGATAGTTTTACAAAAACAGAGACCGCAGTTGAACAGATTGGAAACAATGTTAGTCTGGATTTTAGCAACATGAATTTCGGTGATAAGAAATCAGTTCAATTAACGATCTGTGGAAAATCTAATACAGAAAATAACACCATCAATGTGAAATTCTTTGGTGAAGATGGAAGCAGTCAGACCCAGGTAATAGAATTTGCACATACAAAAGATTATGAAGAAAAGACTTTTACAATCAATCCTGTTTCCGGCAGTCAAAAAATCAGTTTTGTTTTCCTGCCAGGCTGCAATTTTGATTTTAAATGGTTCTGTTTTAAATAATTCTTGAACTTACAGAAATTCCATCACCGCATTTGTAATAGTCGGTGTGGAATTCTGTATTTGCCTGTAAAAATTCAATATATTTTCTGATTTTACGAACCAGACGCTTGGTGCTGTAATTGTAAGTCAGACTCATATCTTCTACCATACCATGAAAAGAAAGATTGTCTGTTATAATTACCCCGCCAGGAGCCAGATTTTCCTTGTATTTTTCGAAAAAATTGATGTACTGAGCTTTTGCGGCATCAATAAAAATCAAATCAAATTTTTCATCACTCTGCCATTTTAGTGCATCGGCATAAACTGCATTAATTTTTTCATCTAATCCATGCTGATGAATATTGTCCTTGGCTTTAATGTGACGATCTATATCAGATTCAACAGTTGTTACAAAAACACTTTCTGAAACTTGAGCAAACTTTATAGAAGAAAAGCCGATTGCAGTACCAATTTCTAGCACTTTTTTACAATTATGTTCCTTAATATAAGTACAAATAAAATCACTGCTTTCATCCTGGGCAATAGGCACCGCGTGAAGTTTTGCATAATTTTTGATATCAACTAATTCTTCCATGAAATTCAGTATAGCGAATTAAAATAAAAAATGTAATATTATCAATTTTTTTCAAAAAATGGTCCGATTTTTGCAATTTAAAACAATATTAACTATAAGAAATGATAAAAAGGAGAAAACTTAAATGGGCCAATTTAGTAAAAAATGGGAAGACCTAAATTTCAGTGATAATTATATTTTCTGCAAAGTTATGAGAGATGAAGATTTATGTAAACAATTTATAGAAATTCTTTTGCATCTTAAAATAGATAAAATAACATATTTAAATACAGAACAAATCATAGAAAGTAATTATGAAAATAAAGGAATTAGATTAGATGTTCTTCTGAAAGATTCTTCAAAAGTAATCAATTTAGAAATGCAAACCGGTGATTATGATGACCTTATTCTACGTTCCAGATACTATCAAAGTTCAGCAGATGTAAATACAGTCCCAAGAAGATCGAGATTTAAAGATTTAAAAGAAAATTACGTTGTTTTTATCTGCAAAGATGATCCTTTTGGATATGGACTTCCCTGTTATACAAAAAAAACAGCTTTTAAAGAAAATCCACAGATTCCTTATGATGACAAAACTCATAATGTTTTTTATAATTCAAGTGCCTACTCAAAAGTAGAAGATAAAGAAATTCGAAGTGTACTTGAGTTTATTTATAAACTAAAAGCAAACTCCGCCTTTACAAAACAGCTGGAAGCTTCTGTAGATATAGCTAAACAAAAAGGCACAATGAAGGATGAATACATGTATTTTCAAGACATTCTAGAAGATGAAAAAGAACAGGCAAGAGCATTAGGTCATTCTGAAGGATTAGCAGCCGGTTTAGCCGAAGGTTTAGCCGAAGGTTTAGCT
>JAKSTH010000057.1 GCA_024402655.1 Treponema sp.
TGCTGCATAAATAAATTTTAGGTGTTTTAGGACTGCACTAATATTGAATTTTCCAATTATATAATATCCTTCCGAAAGTTTTGATTTATATAACTCACCTTCTTTTTCAACTGATTTATTAATTTTTAATAATAGTTGTTCTATAATTGGTCCATCATAAAATGTTATGTTCTTATTTTGGTAATCATTTTCAGATGTGACATTTCTACTAGTTATGGGAATCCACATTAATTTCATATAATCGTCTGCAAAACAGTTAACTGTTATAAAAAATATGCATATAATAAATATAATTCTTTTCTTCATATATAACCTCCTAATCCAAAGTAATATTTAAATTTAAAGTTGGAAATATTTGAGACAAAGTCTTAATATTCTTAATTTCTTGCATATAATCCATTAAATTTTTGCTTTGTCTACAATTATCACCCAAATTATTAAAGTTTATTGTTTCAGATACTGTTGTAGTGCCGTTCCAAGCAATATATTATTTATTAATGTAATGGTATTTTCTATATCACTTAAATTTGAACTAAAACAATCTGAATATTTTATGACTGAATATGAGATATTGTTTTCATCTAAAAATTTTAATTTTTCTTGTATTGATTCAATTTCAATATCTTGGTAATAAGTGTCATCTGTTCCATACAAATAAAAGAAATATATTTCTGTCCTTCCATCCGGATCCACATACCTCACAGGATTGTTCCCAGCGTAATGATACAAATTGGCGTTTATAGTACCAACACCACAATTATCCCTTAATTCACCAGATTTTTACCAATTTCTTCTTAAACTAAGTCAGAAATCTGATAAAAACTTAACCTCCTTTGCGTTTTTAACTACAATTATACCCCAGAAAAGCTGTTTTTACGGCTTTTTTGGGTGTTTTTTACGGCTTCCACAACAAATTTCTATTGATTTGGGGAAGTAATAAGGTTAATGCATTACAAAATTTTTAATATTACGTGATAATACATATATTCTTAATACTCATATATTATTTTTAATTTTGAAACATCAAAAAAATCATCTTCATCTGCATATTCGATTATGTTTTTTACTAATTCATTATTAAATTTTTCTAAATACTGATTCTTAATTATTCCGGAATCTAAATAAAAAAAGTATTCCGAATCTATAGTTTGTCGATTAAATTCATAAGTTATTTTAATTAACTCTTCGCTTTCTTCTTCAATACTTTCACCTCTTAATGATTTTCTTATAAGCTGTATTTTGTTTTGTTTGTATAATTCAAATAAGGATTCTGAATTTAACGATTCAAGTTCTCTTAACTTCATATCCTTTGTTTCCTCAATTGCTTTTTCAATCACTTCAAAAAAATCATCTTCGTGTTTATTACAAGAACAGGCTATCAAAAATTCTGCCAAAAAGAGTAAAATAACTACCTTTATATTTTTTTTTATTATCAAAATTCAAATTCTCCCCATCCAATAAAGATGCAATCACTATATTTTCCATGTAAAGAGGAATTTCCAACTCCACCTTCTTTTGTAAATGTATAAACAGTTTGCTCTTGGCCTTCCATATGACCTTCAATATAATCTATGGTACAAATGAAAATTGATGTGTGTATCAACTTAAAATTACACCATTTTGCAGTAAAATCCTGCATTGCCTTCCCTGAAACTGTATCTAAAACCTGGCTTTTTCCAACGAAAATACCTGATTTACTACTATTTTATACCCTATCCACACAAATCACAATTTGTGGGGGGATAAAAAATCTTATCTTTCAATCACTTTTTATTGATTAGATTTGTAATAAATGTAAACCTAATTATATTCCTATATCCATGATTGTTTTAATATTTTCTAATTTTATTGTTAAAAAAGTATTAACTAATCCTTTGTCATTATCTGATAAACCACGCACATCGAAATTTGTTTGTATATAACCACCCGAAAGTTTTATGTATATATATCCAGGACCATATTCCAAGATTCCACCAACATCCATTATCAATTTTATCTTTTTATCTTCGATGCTATAAGAATAATCAACAACATCAAATACATTCTCTAAAGAACCTGTACTACCAGTTTGTATTAAAATTTCTCGTATTTTAAATTTTCTTATAAAAGATTCTGAACAAGAAAAATCAAAAACAATTTTGGTATCTTCTATTTTGTAATCCTCTAAAACAAGATTTTCTTTATGTTTACAGCTTATAACTAGTAATAAATTTAAAAGCAAAAGTCCTATAAATTTTCGTCTATCCATTGCGTTGCCTCTGATTTCATATTTGAGTTCTTCATTATGTTATTCATTTTTATTAATTTTTCTTTTCTCTCTTTTGATAAACCTGCTCTATATCTTGCAAGATAATAATATTACAAATTGAGCTCTACTTTCTAAATTAGTTATACTATTGAGTGTTTTAATATTGTCTATATCGCCATAATTATAAACATCAATATTTGATAAAGAATATGTAATCTGCTCTGCCACTAATCTGTCGAATTGTAACTTTTTATAAATAATTTTTTCTCCAATAAAGATAAAATTAAATACAAAATCCCCCGCAACTGACAATGTTGGTGTACATTCATATTCCATTTGATGATAAATTTCATGAAAAAAGGAAAAACATGTGTGGTGAATACAAATAAACTTTTATTTCCTAATACTTCATAAACAAAATCTATTTCCTTTTTTGTCATGAACCGTCTTCCATCCGGATCCACATATCTAACCGGGTTATTTCCTGCATAATGATACAAATGAAAATTGATGTGGTTATCAACTTAAAATCATACCTTCTACACAATCAACCAGCTCTCTTTTCTACTTTTAATCTCCTTTTTTATATCTTTAACCAGTCATTTTTCTACGAAAAATAACTGGTTTTAGTCTGTTTTTATGCCCTATCCCTACAAATCACAATTTGTGTGGGGAAAAAAAATATTCTACAAACAAATTTCTATTAATTGGGGGAAGATCTTATATGCCTAATCAATGGATATCACTTGTGATTATACATTCATTGTATTGTTCATTTCATTTAATTTTATATAAATCTTTAATTTTGATATTTTTATTTTAGTTATTTTCTCTATAAAAACAGCATCTCCTTCTGGATTATAACTATGAAAATGAAAATTATGAATAATTAATGATTCATTTGTATTATCATAAAAATCCATTTTATATACTCTACCAATCAAATTTTTATAAAAAACAAATCCTGCAGTATTCTTCTCAGGAATATAAGATTTTTCAGATGATAAATACAATTTGTAAATTTCTGAAGGTTTGATTTTCTTGGGCCCCCAATACTCTCCTCTTGAGTCACAAGGGTTATAATTATTTTCCAAAGCAATTTTTCCTGCGTAAAAACTACAAGGAGAAAAAGAATTATAAAAAAAGATGTTATATAATTGGTTAGAGAAAATTGATATTATAAAATCGAAAACTAATACATAAAATATTAATTGATAATTTTCAGCTATTCTTGCGCCTAAAAGAATTAATATAGTTGGTATCAGTGATAAAAAATAACATAATCTTCGTCTTAATTCCATAATAAATACTCCAGATACTGTTTCTGCATATTTTTTTCCTTGTAAAAAAAGAATCCATTCCATTCATATCCTTCATTAAGCATATATTTATAGTAAGGATAAGCTATCGAACAGAAAACACTGACTTCAGGAGAAATCATTCCAAGAATACTAATAGATAAATTATCACAGTTCTCTTGTGTCGGATTATAAATCCACTTTGCAATATCAATAGATAATCCTATTCTTCCAAGTACAGGTCCATAACTATCTGCTAATCTTGAAAGTCCATACATATAGGAAGAATTAGATAAATCATTATTTAACACTGTTATCCAAGAAAAAGTATTATTAATTCCACCTAATAAATTTTCAGATATAAGTAGACTATTGTATATAAAACTACTTAGTTTAGATGATTTCGTACTCATATCATCCGAATTATTAATGATTTTATATGGTTTACATGATAATTCAGGTTGTTTTTTCAAAATCGGGAGATTGATCACATCCCCTGCATAAATTTTATTTATATCAGTTATATTATTAAAAGCTGCAATTTCTTCAAGCGAATAATTAGTTCCATACTTTTTATTATGATTATACACCAATTCACTTAATGTATCGCCAGGTTGAATGATAAAGTTTTCCCTTCCATCCGGATCTACATACTTAATCGGGTTATTTCCCGCATAATGATACAAATGAAAATTGATGTGGTTATCAACTTAAATTCATACCTTCTACACAATCATACAGCTCTCTTTTCTACTCTTAATCTCCTTTTTTATATCTTTAACCAGTCATTTTTCTACGAAAAACAACTGGTTTTAGCCTGTTTTTATGCCCTATCCCTACAAATCCCAATTTGTGGGAGGAAGAAATAGTAATACAAAAACTCAAGAATCTTAATTTCCCCCTCCCTTGAATCTTATTGATTTTTAAGACTGCAATGTTATTAAGTAATAATTAACCCTATTTTGCAGAATCAATAATTGCATAGTTATCCTTATCAAGAACAAAACTAACCCATTCATCTGAATTAAATCTAAATAACTTTGTTGCAACTTCAGTATTTCTATATTCGTTATTTTCTTGATTTACAATAGGTGTTATTGACGAAACTTCATTATAATTCGGACCAATAACAGTTGAATACAAATTTGAATCTTCAAAAATTTCTGAATACAAAATATAATTTTCACTTGTATAATCAAATGCAAATATTTCATTATTCTCATTTATATAAAGATTAATAAAGTTTTCATCACTACCATTTTTAACTTTGATCTCAACACCAGTGTTATTATTTATATTCTTGAAATATCTAATCTTTAATTTCTGAGAATTTTGTTTTATTATGAAAAATATAATTAATGAGAATAAAACTATAATAAATAAAGTTTCAAATATGATTATTTTATTCTGTGAGATTTTGTTTTTCATTATCTGTACCTCTTAGGATATTAATAGAATCATTTGCAATTTTATCGATTTTTTTCTTATCTATTTTTCCATTAGTTCTAATTTCTGATAAACCGGCATAGGCCACAATCCCACTATATTTTTCCTTACCAATCATAACAGTTACTTGAATTTCTATTTTTCCATCTTTTTCATTGGCAGTTTCTGCATAAATTTTAAATGTATTACTAGTCTTTAGTTTTTCTACTAAATCAAATCCTTTATCAAGAGTTCCATTCATAGAAAAAGATTTGGATTTTTCATTTTTTGCATTACCAGAACCTGATATAGTTGGCATTTTAGGCATTTTAATATTTCCATAATCAGTTATAATTGTTGGTAACTCTGATGCCAATTCACTAAAGCAATATGGAAATGAAATATAATTCTCATTTCTGGCTCCAAAAAACATGGAATTAGAATTTGTTCTCTGTACAAATGATATGGTTCTATCATACTGAGCTTGATTTAATACTATGTAATCACCATCCGGGTCCACATACCTAATCGGGTTATTTCCTGCATAATGATACAAATGAAAATTGATGTGGTTATCAACTTAAATTCATACTTTTTACACAATCATACAGCTCTCTTTTCTACTTTTCATCTCCTTTTTTCTATCTTAAACCAGTCATTTTTCTACGAAAAATAACTGGTTTTTACCTGTTTTTATGCCCTATCCCTACAAATCACAATTTGTGGGGGGGAAAGAATATAACATTATAGCATATTTAATGTATTACTGTCTTTTTTAATAACATATTTTATCAATCCTTCTTTATCGACAATAATAAAATTATAATCTTTTTCGATAGTTTTATTTATTTGAAAATATTCTTCTGAAAATGTAATTATATGGCTTAAATATATATCTTTAAAAGTAAATTTTTCTATTGGATTATTATTATTGTCTTTGTAAAATGTGAATTTCTCTATTATTTCTTTATATAAAGCTGATCCAAGTTTTTCTATTTTCCCATCAATATATAAAGATGCGTTAGTCCATTGAGTTGAATTATTAATATCTAGAAGAATATATGCATTTGTATTTAAAAATATTTTTGTTACCATGGAGCCTCCACAATAGTTTCACTTATACTAAAAATTACAGATTCCTTAAAAAAATCCCAATTATCTCTTATGTATCTTAATTCTTGAGATGTAATTGCCGAAGCATAATTTGCATAATCTACACCAAAATTTAAATTAAAAAATGATAAAAAATCTGATTTAACTGTCTCCAAATCGTATCTTCCATCTGAATCCACATACCCTTTACACAATCAACCAGCTCTATTTTCTACTTTTAATCTCCTTTTTCTATCTTAAACCAGTCATATTTCTACGAAAAACAACTGGTTTTAGTACAATTTTAACCTATATCCCTATAAATCACAATTTATGTGAAAAGAATACTTATTTTCTAATCCATTTCTATTTATTGGATTATCAATATTTCATAAAACAGAAAAAAATATTCCATTAATAGGAATTTAATTTTAATGTATACATTCCTTTTTCTTCGTTCCAACTAAATATTTTTTTCTGTATTAGCCAGTTTTCATCAACTTGTGAAACTGTAAAACTGCTCGACTCATTATCAATTTCCAAGATTTCTTTGAATTCTGCAATTTCAATTGGTGAGATTAACCTAAAATCATTATCTGAGAATTCATATATTTCAAGTCCATCATAATGATACAATATTAATTCTTTTTTACCGTTATGATTAAAATCTCCTATCCATCCATGATTAATTTTAGTTCCAAAATCATTCTGTTGAACATTTCGTATGAAACAATCATCAGAATAAGGAATCAAATACCTATTATGTATTTTACCTTCTTCAGAAATTGTATATACACAAGCGTGATCTACAATTTCTAAATTAGGTATGGATAAATAATATTTATAAAATACAATTAAATCTGTTGAATCAACTTGTGTTAGTGAATCAAAATAATAATCAATAATTTCATAATGATTTGAATCTATAGAATCCTGTGATTCAAGATATTTTCGCTGTTCTAAAGTTAATATACCACCGTAAGAAAAACTTGGGATAAATGGTTTATTCATATCTACATTAATATTATTTGGCTTTATTTGTTTATCATTAATTACAGTGTTCTTTTTGCAACCTATAAGAAATAATACCCAAACCAACAATATATATATATAAATATTTTGAATTTTCAAGAATTTGTGAAATATCATAAAAAACTTTCCCTCCCATTTTTCATAACTTTTTCAAAGTTATTTTGCCTTTGACATAGTCAAGTATTATAATAAATCAATTCTTTTAACCCTAAAACTTATATAATCAGAAGATCTTACATCTCCTGGTAATAAATCTGTATCAATTCTTAATATAAATGCTTCAGTATCTAAAATCCCATTGTTACTATCAATCAATTTTCCTGTTATTATTAAACCTTCTTTTTCTGGAATGATTTCACAACTATGTTTTTTACTTACCACAATATCATCAATCATAGTGCAATAAAAATCACCTTTATTGATTTTCTCTTCAAGATCAGTATTACCATATGAAAAAAAAGTTAGTAATTTCTGATTATTTTCAATTGTAACAAAACATTCCATATTTACTAAATCTAACCATTCAATATTAATAATTTTCACAATATTTCCCCTTATAGATTAATACATAATGATTATGCTTTTTTTTGATATTTCAATTACATTTTTATTTTGATGTTTATTTTATTTGTATCGTGATTATTACAGCTTAAACAAATAAGAGTGAAAAATAAAATTAACAAAGAACTTCTTTTTAATAACATAGATGACCTCCATACAAATCCCATTTTATAACCACTCCTTTGGTAGTAAAATAGAATAATCGGTTGGGTTTTCAGAACAGTCTTTTTCAAGAAGTAACCACAGATTCATAACTAATGTTTCTTTATTCATAGACTAAATTTTCAAATGCCTCTGCCGCTATTTCAATAATATGTGAATATGTTGAAACAACAAAAAGCTTTCTATTTTCTTTTGTCACTTCATATATATTTCCAGCATCTATTGAATAATTCAATTTTTCTTTAATGTAAAAATCTTCATCCAGATAATTAAAAAAAGAAACCTTAATAAAACGGATTTTCATTTCATCATTCATTTTATTACAAACAACTAATAACAAATTATTTTCTTCATATTCCAAGCTGATTAGATTGTCACAGAACAGATTATTCATTTTCATTGAATACACTTTTACATATTTATTTTCTGTCATGAATTAAACTCCTGTAAAACAGGTGGCTCAAATAATACAATATTGAAAACAGCATTATTTACTTTCACAACCATTTTTTTGTAATTAGCCAATGATAATATATAATTCGAATCAGCTTCCAATTTTTTTAAGAAAGATTCATCATCTTCATAGTACAAACCATTTTCAACTGGCAATTCAGTATTTCCCGTCCCCAGAAACACAACTGATGATTGTGAAAAATCCAATTTATACAAGGACTTATCTGACTTTAAAACAAAATAAAATATATCCTCATTATTAATTATTTTTTCAAGAGAAAAAGTTTTATCAAAGTCCAAATATTTATTCAACATCAATCTTTCCCAACATCAGCTTCAAATTTTTCCGCAAAACCCTGCTTTTTTATTCCACCTGCAATTTTACAGTAACCGGTGCAAGATTTTCAGACTTTGCATATATTTTAAGCTCTGCTTCACCTTTTTTATAACCGCTTCTTATAACTGCTGTAGCTTTCCCTCTGAAAGTAACAGTTTTATTATCTGTATAATTTTCTTCTGTTACAGGGTTTCCTGTTCCAAAAGCAGACAAAACAGCTGTATCTTTTTCACCAGTAAGTTCAGCAACTAATTCAATTTGACTGTCTGTTACAGGATTATTATTTTCATCAACAATCTGAATATTTACATAAGAAACATCATGGCCATCTGCTGAAAGTTTTATTTTTTCTGCTGTCACCTGTAATTTTGCAGGCTCTCCGGAAGTAACAAGTTTGTCACGGCTGATTTCTTTTCCATCTTTATAGCTTACTGCTTCTACAACTCCTGGAACAAATTTTGTTTCAAAACGAACAGAATCAGGCATTGGGAATTGACGGCTTACAGATTTTCTTTCAATCAGTTTTCCATTTACATAAAGTTCAACTTCATCTGCTTTAGTAAATACCAGTAACTCCACCATCTGATTTTCATAATCCCCATAGTTCCAGTTTTTTGTTACAGCAGGAAATCCCCATAAGGTTATCATTTCTATTTTTCCAAAAAATTGTGGATCAAATGAATAAAGATGTGTTTTATCACTGCCAAAGACTACACTTCTATAAGCACCTTGAGCCAGCAGATTTCCATTAATATCAAAATCAGCATCATTTGCCAGTCTCCATGGAAATGGGGAACCAGAAGGAGGCATTAATGACCAGCTGCCCTTTTGAACAAGAGGATCATTCTTATCTACATAAACTGCTTTTCCTATTCCCGCTTCTCCAAGATAATCCCAGGCTGTCCAGGTAAATTCACCAATTACATAAGGTAGTTTTTCTACCAAAGGCCATCTAAAACCAACCTGCTGTGGAAAGTTTTCAGAACCAAGCATAACTCTCTGTGGAAAAAGTTCATGGTCTTTTTCATATAAATCTTCCATGTAATTATAACCAACTACATCAAGCCCATTAGTAAAAGGTTCTGTTACCGTTTCCCAAAGATTTTCAACTTTATCTTTTGCATTCTGATTCTGGTTCTGATTTCTTGCCAGTTCATCATCTAAGCCAGCCCATAAAGAACAAATTCCATTACTTACAGGTCTAGATTTATCCAAAGCTTTTATTGTTAGTGCAAGTTGTGTAGAAATTGTATAACCATTGTTAATTCCACCCCTTTCTGGAATTTCATTTCCAGTAGACCACATTATAACACTAGGATGAATTCTATCTCTGCGAACAAAAGCTTCTAAATCGCTCTGCCAGTATTTTGAAAAATATTGACTATAATCCCCTGTTCTTTTAGCAATTCCCCATGCATCAAAAGCTTCATCAAAAATATAAAGTCCTTCTTTATCACAAGCTTCTACCAATGCAGCCGATGGAGGATTATGAGCTGTTCTTATAGCATTAAAACCTACTGATTTAAGTTTACGAACCTTGCGGGCTTCACTTTCATATAAAGAAACTGCACCTAAAAGACCATTGTCATGATGAACACAGCCACCTTTTAGTTTTGTTGTTTTCCCGTTAATTCTAAGACCTCGTACAGCATCAACACAAATAGTACGAATTCCAAAAATTGTTTCTGCTTTGTCTATTGTCTGAATTTTACTTTCAACAAAATGGGTTCTGTAAATACCAGTATCTGTAGCAGTAACTTTTACAGTATAAAGATTTGGATTATCGCAATCCCATAAAACAGGATTTTTTACTGAAAAAGCAAGATTTGCTGTATTACAATCCTGTTTGTTTACAAAAATAGTCTGTTTTGCACAAGCAGAAATCTTACCTTCTGAGTCAATCAGGTCTATTTCCACTTTTACCATGTGATTTTCTAAAGTGGGATTTTCAATATCAATCTGAGCTTCAAGAAAGGCAAGAGTTTTATCTTCTGAAATCTCTTTTGTAAATAAATAAACGCCATCATCTTTAATATGAACTTTTGGACTGTGGCAAAGAAAAACACTTCTAAATAATCCCGAACCAGTATACCAGCGGCAACTTGGCTGAACTCCAGTATTAAGATTTACTGTAATACGATTTTCTGCTCCATAAGTAACATAATCGGTTATATCAACATAAAAAGGAGAATATCCATAGTGATGTTCTCCAACTTTACAGCCATTAACATCAATACTTGTATGCATCATTGCTCCGTCAAATTTTAAAGCAATGCAGTCATCTTTCCATTCTTCTGGAACATAAATATTCTTTGTATAATTACAGACATCTCCAGGAAAATAACCGGAATCTGTAACAGCTGGTGCAGATTTTGTAACCGGCAGACTAATAATTCCATCATGAGGAAGATTTACAATTTCTCCAGGATTCGAATCTATAACTCCAAGAGAATCCAGTAAACCTCTTCTAAAAGTCCATTTTTCATCTAAATTTATTTTTTCCATAGATTATCCTTTATTACCCAAAGCAGTTTATATTTCCATTAACCCGTTTCTATAAAGAAAGTCCTGATCTGTTCTGGAAAGTTCTTCAAAAGTTTTCCATTCTGTTTTATGAACTCCAGCCTGTATTCCTTCCGGTGTCATTCCTTCATCTGGGTCATAACCAGTTACAGCCTGTTGATTTTCATCTTTCATTTTACAAAGAAAGACATATTCTTTACTTCCATTTTTATTAAAAATAATAGTCAAAGGACGAACAATTTCCCCGTCAATTCCAGTTTCTTCTTTTAATTCACGAAGGCAGGTTTCTTCTGGAGTTTCCCCCTCTTCCATACCACCACCAGGCAAAGTCCAGAAATAGTGACCATAATAAACCTGAACCATAAGAATCTTGTCATCTTTTTTTATAAAAGCAACACCTCTGTCTTTCATAACTGTCTCCTACTTCCAGAAAGCTTTGATTGCCTGTCCAAAAGAATTGGCATTTTTTTCTGCACGACTTCTGTTGCACAAAACAATAATTGTTGTTTTAGTCTGCACATCATACATAATTGTAGAATTGTAATTTAAGGTTTCTCCGTCATGAAAAATCGTGCTGCCATTGTAACGTAAGCCATAACCATAACCAGGACAATCTTTAGCTCTGTTATATGTCATTTCTAAAAGGGTTTTACGACTTACAATTTTTCCATTGGCAAATTTCTGCATCCATTTAAATAAATCTACAACCGAAGAATTTATTCCACCTGCTCCCAAAGAATATTCATCTGGGAAAAAACTTTCGTTGCCCAAAAAGTTATAAGATTTAACATCAATATTTCCACTTACAACATTTGTATTTGTCA
This sequence comes from Treponema sp., assembly GCA_024402655.1. Lineage (GTDB taxonomy): Bacteria > Spirochaetota > Spirochaetia > Treponematales > Treponemataceae > Treponema_D. The sequence goes on from JAKSTH010000057.1 coordinate 11,956, forward strand.
TATTACATGGATTAAAAAAATGTTCCTGAACATACTGAGCAAATGGAACTCCAGAAACTTTTTCTATAATTTTTGCCAAAAGCACATAATTTATGTTGTTATAAACCATTACTTTACCAGGTTCATTTTTCAACGGTTTTTCATTCAAAAACTTAATCCAGAAAGCATCATCAAGATTCTTTCCATTATCTAAAATTTCCTGGCCTTCAACCATAAGCTCAACACTAAAATATATATTCTCATCTATTCCAGAGCGCATTGTAAGCAGATTTTTTATAGTGATTTTATCCCCGTCTTTATACTCAGGAAAATATTTAGAAATTTTATCTTCCAAAGAAAGCTTTTTCTTTTTTTCCAGCTGCATTATAGCGGTTGCAGTAAATTGTTTTGTAATGGAACCGATTTCAAATTTTGAATTAATACTAACAGGTGCAGATTCAGAATTTTTAGAATCAGTAAGACCATAACCTTTTGCAAAAAGAACTTTATTGCCTTTAGCAACAAGCACAACTCCAGTAAAACCCACCGACTTCAAATAAGTGTCAGTCTGTTTATTCAGTGATTCGTATTTAGGATTTTGGATTTCATCTGCTGCTTCAAGTTTTTCTCCAGAGCAGCTAAAAAAAGCGCCCAAACACACAGCAAAAACAATAGAAAATAAAACTTTTTTCATCTCTTTCTCCTTTTTTTTTATTATATCACACTTTTGTCTATTTTAAAAAAATTGAGCCCTGCAAGGACAACTTCCTCACAGAGCTCTTTATATAAAAACAATATCCAGCGTTTTTATTAATCTGATTCAACAATTCTGTCTGCTAAATCACCAGCATATTTGGTATGTGAATACCAGTCTGTCCATGCATCAACATAAGCCTGTTTACATCCTTTTGGAACATAGAATTTAATATCGTCTGAACATTCTTTAAATGCAGCTCCTCTATCATTATAATTCATTGCTGGAGGTTCAGTTCCCTTAAAAACAACTTTTTCAAGTGCTGCAAAACGGTAGAATGACCATTCTAAAAAGCCTTCAAAAGATTCTGGTATAACAACTTCTTTTGTTACTGGTGGCTGTTGCTGATGAAGATCATGATCAAAGTGTGTTACAGTAGAAGGTAATACAAGTTTTTCCAATTTATTTGCTCTTGGATATACTTTAAGACCAGTTAAACCTTTATCATATAAAATCCCATCTACAGATGAAAAATATTTATTATCTTTTGAAACAAGTATTTCTTCCAGGATAGATGCATTTGTTACTTCTATGTAATAACACTCATCTGGAAGAATAACTTTTCTAACATTACCATATAGATAACAAGATAAGGCTGAAGAGTCAGATAAGTCTAAAGTAGCATATATACTTTCCCATATATCGAGTTCATCATTCTTTTTAGAGATATTTCCATATGCACCATCTAAAACTTCATTGATAATAGTATCATCCACAGTTTCATCAGCATGGATATAAATCTCTTTACCAATATACTGACTCATGATTTCTTCATTATTAAAGTCCTCGTAATTAGAACTGTTCAATTCAAGTCTAATAGTTTTATCAGTTGGAACATTACCTGCACAAGAAACAAAATTAAAAACCGAAGCTATTAGCAAACCGGCTAAAAGAAATATATATTCAAGCAAGAGTAAGCTTG
>JAKSTH010000058.1 GCA_024402655.1 Treponema sp.
ATATTGAAGCAGCTAATAGGATAAAAGAGAAGATATTGGATAGGTAGAAAATTCTAGTTTAATCCGTCAGTTGGATTGCACTAAAAATTGGAATTTAGTATATAGACACACTTTTGTAAAAAGTGAGATATCTTTTTATAAAAAAATTCGCAGAAAAAAATCCCGTAGTACAGATAATATGTACCCGGGATTTCCGAAATTAAAGCATCACTTTTCTTAGTTCGTATTCTACAATGTCTGTTGCACCAAGATTTTGTAATTTTGGAAGAAGGGTTGGTACTTCAGATTTCTTAACCGCAATTTTGATTGCATAACCGTTTCCGCCGAATAATGGAGAAACTGTTGGGCTTTTCATACTTGGGCTTCCTTTAATCAATTTATCAAAATCTGCTTCGGAACAGTTCATTTCCAGCATTACACGACTGCGGGCATTAAGAACAGTTTCAAAAAGCATCTTAAGTTCCATTATTTTCTGTTTCTTTTCTGGGTCATTCATTGCTTCTTTAGAAGCATACATTCTTGTAGAACTTTCCATCAAAGTATCAACAATCTTAAGACGGTTTGCTTTTAATGAAGAACCTGTTGAAGTGTTATCAATTAAAATCTGAGCAATAGAATCTTCTGTATCCTGTACGAAACCTTCAGAAGTTCCCCAAGTACGGAAAATTGTACCATCGATTTTTTTATCTTCAACATATTTTTTGCTTAATGACTGATATTCAGTAGCAATTGTAACTGGACCTTTAAGAAGTTTTTCATAGTCTCTGTTTTCTGGAATTGCAGCAACAATGCGAACTGGATCAAAACCAAGATCCATAATTTCTACAACATCATCCTGAACACCATTTTCATAAACCCAGTCTTTACCACTAAAACCAACATCAGCCTTGTTATTAGCAAGCAAAAGACTTGTAATCTGAGGTTTTACAACCTGGAATGCAAGGTCTTTCTGATTTGTAGTTGGAAAATACTGTCTGTCAGGAAGGTGGATTGAAATACCAACATCACTTAACAATTCATAAACCGATTCGTATATTCTACCTTTTGCAAGTAAGATTTTTAATTTGTCCATTTTCATTTCCTATTAAAGAGCTACATCAAGCCCTGTATTTTTTGCATCTTCTGCTAATTTTGCACGGAATGCCTTTAATTTTTCTTTAAGTTCTGGATATTTAATTGCAAGAATCTGTACAGCAAGATAACCTGCATTTTTAGCATTACCAATTCCAACTGTTGCAACTGGAATCTGTGGTGGCATCTGTACAATCGAAAGAAGAGCATCCATTCCACCAAGACCGTTAGATTTGTCGCTGATACATTCAAGTGGAACACCAATTACAGGGATTGTTGTTTCGCCGGCAATTACACCAGGAAGAGCAGCAGCCAAACCAGCACCTGCAATAATAACTTCACAACCGTCTTTTTCAACCTGTTCAACAGTTTCCTTTAATAAAGCGCCTGCACGATGGGCAGAAAGAATATATGCTTTGTAATCAACGCCGAATTCATTAAGAACATCGGCAGCCTTTTTCATTTTGTCTGTGTCGGATTTAGATCCAAAAAAAATTGCAACTTTCATACTATATATAATAGCAAAAAACGAAAGTATTGTCATCGGTTATAAAGACTGAGGATCTAGACTTAAGATTTTACTCCTGAGTTGCTTCTAGCATATAAGAATAAATAGATTTAAAATTCTTATCATTTTTATAACCGTCTACAGTGGGAAGATATTCAATCAGTTTTGCAGGAGTGTTATATTTTTCCTTCACTTCACTTTTATATGAAATAGTAAACTTCTTTGTAAGGTCAGCCTTGCAGTCAACAATCAGATATTTCGCAATTGCAAGATTTTTGTTTGCACCATAAAGTTTATCCAAAAAGAATGGTTCTCCACCGTTACTTGAACTGGTGTTTACATCAGCCTTTCCTTTTTCAACAAGAAGCTTAATCTTTTTTAAGTCACCTGCATAATCAGTACCTGCAAAAACCCATAGACAAGATCTGCCTAAATCAGCATCCGCACCATATTTCAAAAGAAGTTCAATATATTTAGAGCCTTCGTCTAATCCGTAATTGCGGGAATTAAACACAGCCATATATAAAGGTGAAATATCATAATTTGAAAATTGATCTTCATAAGAAATGAGTACATTAGGATCTGCACCAAGTTCAAGCAAAGTTTTCAGTGCCTTATATTTTTTATTTCCAACAGCCCAGTGTAAAAGTTTTAAATGTACATGATTATTATCTGTTCCAGTTGATTCAACTGTTCCAATTAATTTCTCGTAGTTTGAATATTGTTTTTTTATTTCTGATACATTCTGTTTATCAACCAGTTTCGCAAATTCGTAAACAAAAGTTCCTTCAAAAACCTCAACTGAACATTTCCCAAACTTAGGATTATTAACCGACGCCAGTCCCACTCCAAAAGCAGTACATGCCGACATAATTGCAAAAATAATAAAGGATAATACTTTTTTCATAATCATCTCCTTCTTTTATTATAATATAAGATGTTGTTTTTGTGAAATCATGGTTAATAATACAATTTTCTGCTAGTTTTATACCTTATCCCTGTCCCCATCATATTGTAATATAATACCCACAGGAGTTTTTATGGAAATTAAAGGTTTCACTTACGGTTATTTTGCAAAAAAAGGACTGTACAATTCGCCAGATGGCATTTACAGTCAGAATGCACTTATGGATACAGGAATCAACTGGGTTTGTCTTGCAATTCCTGTGAATCAGAAAACTTTTTCTTCTACTGAAATTTATTTTGACTATCGTTTTAACATGCCAGATCTGGAAATAATTGAAACTATTAATCGATTTCATGCTCACAATATTAAAGTTTGTCTCAAACCTATGATTAACTGTTCTGATGGTGTTTGGCGTGCCCTTATTAATTTTCCAGATGAAACAATGTTTAATCAGGACAGCTACTGGTCTAAATGGTTTGATCACTATAGTGCTTTCCTTACTCACTATGCAGAAATTGCCCAATACACAAAATGTGAAATGTTTTGTATTGGATGTGAAATGCTTGGAACAGAACGCAAAGAATCTTACTGGCGGGAAACTATTGCAAAAGTAAGAGATGTTTATGATGGCCCACTTGTATACAACACAAACCATGGAAAAGAAGAAGTTGCCCAATGGTATGATGCCATTGACTACATTGGTACTTCAGCTTACTATCCTGTGGAAAAAGCTCCTGGCGCCACTGAAAAACAAATGGAAGCAGAATGGACAAAAATTGCAGACAATCTTGAAAAAGTAAGCAAACGCCTTGGCAAAAAAATTATCTTTATGGAAATAGGTTGCCGCAGTGCTTTAGGATGTGCACAAATGCCTTGGGACTTTACTCATAAAGAATTTCCAATGAGTGAAGAAGAACAGGCTAATTTCTATGAATCTTCTTTGGCAGTAATGTCTAAAAAAGACTGGTTCATGGGCTATTTCTGGTGGGACTGGAGCACAGTAATATATAGAACAAAAGAAGAAGCGTCTAAAGATACCGGTTTTAATATCCACTTAAAAAAAGCTGAAGATGTAATTCGTACCTGGTATAGCAAAAACTAAAGCCAGGCACAATCACATTTTATTCTATAAATAATGCTGCAAAAGTAGTATAATAATGACTATGAATGAAATCACATCAAACGAAAATGAACCTTTAAAAACTGCAGTAGTTGCTATTATTGGCCGTCCTAGTGCAGGTAAATCAACTTTTTTAAATACTGCCTGTCAGGAAAATGTAAGTATTGTTTCTCCAATTCCACAGACTACAAGAAATGCTATTAAAGGAATTGTAAACACAAGCTATGGGCAGCTTATTTTTATTGACACACCAGGCTATCACGATTCTGAAAAAAAACTTAATCTGCGTCTTAGAAATGTAACAGAAAAGCAATTAGATGATATTGATTGTGTTCTATATATTATAGATTCTACAAGAGAACCAGGCGAAGAAGAAATTCACACAGCCGCACTTCTTAAAAAACTGCAGGCAAAAACTGTTGTAGCAATTAATAAAACTGATGCTCCACAAAGCAAACCAAAACCTGTTGCTCTTTTTGTAAAAGAAAATCTGCCAGAAATTCCAGACAGCAGAATTTTTGAAATGTCAGCCCAGGAAGACACAGGCATTAATGAAGTTTTAAAAGCTCTTTACGACATTTCTCCTGTAGGTGATCCAATCTACGATGAAGACACTTATACAGATCAGGATTTAACTTTCCGTGTTTGTGAAGTTATTCGTGGTGAAGCAATTAACCGTCTGGAACAGGAAATTCCACATGCAGTTTATGTAGAAGTTGCAGATGTTGAACACAGAAATGATGGCAAAAAACTTTGGATTCGAGCTTTCCTTTGTGTAGAACGGGACAGTCAGAAAGGCATTGTTATTGGAAAAGGTGCTGCAAAAATCAAAGAAATACGTATGGCTGCCATTAAAAAACTTAGCGAAATTTATATTCAAAAAATTGATTTAGACTTGCAGGTAAAAGTAGATAAGAACTGGCGCCAGCGCGATATAACTATTAACAGATTAATTCCAAAGAATTGATTTTTTTAAAAAGTATAAGATAATAGTAACAGATGGTAGAAGTTGTAAAATCCAGTACAGGCAAAAAGGTTGTAAATCCTTTGTCTGCAGGCGCAATTATTTCAATTGCCTGCAGAATGCTTAAATACATTAACAAACAAATCCTCTTCCATAATGAACGAACAGCCTTTATTGCCTTGCATCTTGCACGACACATGGGGTTAGGAAAAGAATATTCTCTTCAAAATCTTGTAATTCTGGCATTGTTTCATACCATCGGTTTTTTCAATGGCACAGACTTTTTCAGTTACAGCGACACAGACGAAGACATTGATTATTTTTCTAAAAACCACGAAGTAGAAAGTAAATATGTTTTCAGCTGTTACTATCTGGAATACATGACACCTTTAAAACAAGATGCCCTTTCTCTGGAAAATTTTCTGGAACCTTATAATAAAGATATGGAAAATTATCTTTATCAGGAAAAAATCAAATCGATTTTATATTTTTCTGCAAGAATCAGTGATTATATCAGAAGAAATCCTGGCCAGCCATTACCACAGGATTTAACAACTTTAGCTCCGGGACAATTTAATCCTCTTGTAATTCAGTCTTTTTTACGCATAAACCAGGGTAACTCTCTCATAAATCAGATTACTCAGAAAACTCATCTTGAGTATCTTTACAATTACATAAGTAAGATTTCTTTGTCTGAAAAAGATAAAAATTCTTACTTAAAACTTTTGACCTATTTTCTGGATTTTAAAAGCACAAGTACCATGACTCATTCCATTAACACATCATGCTATGCTCTGGCAATTGGAATGCGTTTTAATCTTTCTCAAGATGATATTTCCCAGCTTTTTATAAGTTCCATGCTCCACGATATTGGAAAAATCTGTACTCCACAAAGAATTCTTGAAGCACCGGGAAAACTTTCTCCAGAAGAAATGGGTATTATGCGCTACCATGTAAATCATTCCAGAAAAATTCTTTGCGATCTGGTTTCCGACGGCATTATGGAAGATGTTTACCGTCATCACGAAAAACTAAATGGCAGCGGATATCCAAATCATCTTACTGAATCTGAAATAACCCTTATTCAGAGAATTATTACTATTGCAGACATTACAAGTGCATTAAACGACAGCCGCAGTTATAAAGGAAAATTTGAATCTGATAAAACTTTTTCAATTTTGCAGGATATGACAGATGCCGGCGAACTGGATAAAAATGTTATAGAAGTTCTTTTTACACAGTATTCTTCCATTTTAAAAGATTTGCGCATTTTCCAGAAAACACTTCAGGCAGACTTTAGTACTATCTTTTCTAAATACAATGACTTTGTTTTCAGCGACATTACTTCCATTGACATTAACAACATTGTTGATGAAATTGAAGTTGCAGAAGAAATTTAACTCCCTTTTCTAAAATCCTAAAAAAGAGTATATTTAACCCATGACTATTACCTATAAAACACAGGGCGTTTGCGCTCAGACTATTACTTTTGACAAAGCAGAAGACGGAACTATTACAAACATCAGTTTTGCAGGTGGATGTAACGGTAACTTAAAAGCCGTTTCTAAACTTTGCGATGGAATGAAAGCAGAAGAAATTGCAGCAAAACTTGCTGGAAATATTTGTGGATTTAAAAGCACAAGTTGTGCAGACCAGCTGGCAAAAGCTGTTTTATCTAACTAGGAGCATATTATGGCACTTGAATGTGGTATTGTTGGACTTCCAAATGTTGGAAAGTCTACTATTTTTTCGGCATTAACAGCTGCACCAGCCGCAGCAGAAAACTTTCCTTTCTGTACTATCGATCCTAACATCGGTATTGTAGATTTACCAGATGAACGCCTTGATTTTTTGGCAAGCATTCATAATCCAAAAAAGAAGACTCCTGCTGCAGTAAAATTTGTTGATATTGCAGGACTTATTAAAGGTGCTTCTCAGGGTGAAGGTCTTGGAAATAAGTTCCTTGCAAACATTCGTGAATGTTCTGTTATTGCACATGTAGTTCGTTGTTTCGACAATCCAGATATTATGCATGTTCGTGATAATGCTAACGAAGCCGCTCCAATTGATCCAGAAAGCGACATTCTTACAATCAACTGGGAACTTTGCCAGGCTGATATTAACACAATTGATGCCCGCCAGGATAAAGTAACTCGTGCAATCCGTTCTTTGGGAAAAGAACAGGAAAAAGTATATGCTCCATGGATTAGTGCTGTTGCAAAAATCCGGCCTTTATTGGTTGATGGAAAATGTGCACGCACTGCAGACCTTACAGATGATGAAAAAGCAGCTGTTTATGACATGTTCCTTTTAACAATGAAACCTACTCTTTATGTTGCCAATGTTGATGAAGATACAATTGCAGAAGGCACAAACAAATATGTTGAAATTGTAAAAAAATACGCTGATGAAGAAAAATCTGAAGTTGTAGTTATCTGTGGAAAATTCGAAGCTGATTTAGCAGAAATTGAAGATCCTGCAGACAGAAAAGATTTTATGGAAAGCGTTGGTCTTACAGAAAGTGGTCTTGCAGTTTTGGCTCGCAAAGCGTATCACTTAATGGGATTGCGAACTTTCTTTACTGGTGGTCCAGATGAATGCCGTGCATGGACAATCCATAATGGTGATAAAGCTCCTCGTGCTGCAGGTGTAATTCACACAGACTTTGAAAAAGGTTTTATTAAAGCAGAAGCTTACACAATTGACGATCTTCGCCAGTATAAAGATGAAGCTGCTATTAAAGCTGCAGGAAAATATCGCCAGGAAGGAAAAGAATATGTAGTTCAGGACGGCGATGTTCTGTTCTTTAAGTTCAATAACTAAAAAATTTAACTTTTTTTTGTAAAAACTTCCGTTTTTTGCATACTATTGCAATATTAAAGATGATGATTGTGAAAGCAGTCATCATCTTTTTTTTATTACACGTTATGGGGTTTTTATGAAAAAGTTCTTTTTGGTTTGTATCGCACTTCTAGCTATGGTGACTTCTTGTTCCAATGGAAGCGGATTTGGGCATTTTGATTCTGTCTCGGTGGTGTCGTGGAATGTGCAGACTTTTTTTGATGCTGTAAAAGATGGTTCTGAGTACTCTGATTTTCTAAAAAATGAAAATTGGAATGAGCAGGCTTATTGCAACAGAGTAGAAAGACTGTGTTCTGTTATGATTGATCTGAATGCTGATGTCTATGTTTTTCAGGAAATTGAGAATGAAGCTGTGATTTATGACATCTGTAACAGCCTGGCGGGATTCAAATGGAATTCTGGTTCAGCCTGGAATTATGCCTGTTTTTATAAAGAAAAAGGCAGTTCTATTGGTTGCGCCGTTATTTCGAAATATGAATTAATTGGTTTTACAAATCATAATCTGGATGTACGAACTGGCGAAAAAGGACAACCTGAGCTTAGGGCTATTGGAAAAGTGCTGGTAAATGTTAATGGAAAGGAATTCTTTTTGTTTATAAACCATTGGAAGTCGAAAAACACTGGTGAAACAGAAACGGAATTCTGGCGGAAACAACAGGAAAGCGTTCTTACAAATTTAGTTTTGGAATGTAAAAATGAAAATGAAGAAAGTGCGGTTGTAATCTGTGGAGATTTCAACAAAGACATTAATGAGTTTTCTTTTGTACAAAATGAAACTGAACAGAACATTGCATTAAAAAGCTGTTTTAGGGGAAATGAAAAATCTGTGCTTGTGCACTCTCCATGGTACAATACTTCTGGAGATATGATTACTGAAGGCGGAAGTTACTTTTTTAAAAATCAATGGGAAAAAATTGATAACTTTTTTGTGTGTGGAAACATAAAAATTTTGAGTTTTGAAGTATGCGAAAGAGAACCTTTAATAAAAGAAAATGGGGAACCTTTTGCTTTCAAGACTTTCAATAATGAAGGCTATTCAGATCATCTTCCTATTAAATTAATTTTTCAATTCTAAGTTTTAAGGTTTGGGTATTTGTATTTAGTTTTTTTCTACTAAGTACAAATACTCTTTTACATGCACATCTCTATCTTTAAGATTTCTTGATCCCCTAAAAGTATTATACTTAGCTTCTAAAACAGTAACCTTACCGCAACTTTCCAATAAACTTGTCATTTCTTCTCTGGAAATGAATCCTTCAGAATTAAAAGAAATCAAAACAAAACGGGCTTTTACTTTTTGTACAAGGTCAATGAAAACTTCTGCAACCTTACCTCTTTTGTTATAGGCTGAACGGTTCCAGTCTGAAGGAATACCTGAAACACGACTCATTTTTTCAGGATCAGGTGTTTTGTAATTTGCAATAAGATTCAGCATAAAATAATTTGAACCATAAGGATGCTGATTATATGGCGGATCAAAATATGCTAAATCAAAAGAACCAAGTTCATTGTTATTTACAAGATCGTTTGCATTTTCATTAAAAACTCTGAATGGACATTTGTGTTCTGAAAAAACTGGAAATGGAAGTGTTATTTTTCCAAGAATTCTGGAAAGAGCATTTTTACCATTTCCACCAAACTGACCTGTTTTTGTTTTTGAGTTTTTATAGAAGCCTTTAAAAATACCGGCTGTATTTGCATGGATGGAAGCTTCGGACAATAATGGTGCTATAAAAAAATCTCTGTACTTTTCTGGAACCTGTTTGTCTATTTCCTGGCGGGCAACATCAAGATAATTGGCATTGTATGGAGTATAAAAACATCTTTCTTCCCGCAAAATGGAATCCTGATTATTTGGAGCATAATATTGTGAAATAAAACCCGGCGCTTTATAAGTATTGTTTTTTCGGGAATGTTCCAGTTCTTCCATGCGTTTATTTATAGAAGAATTCAATAAATCATAATACTTATGTAAATCTTTTAATTCATTTTCAGTAAGATTTGCAAGATAGCAGCGATTTATAATGCAGGAATATGTTTCCAAATCATTTGTTGTTATGGAAGAGGAAAACTGTTTAAGATAACGGCTGACAATACCGCTTCCTGCAAATATATCAAGACAATCTAATTTTTCCTTGCCCAGCTTTTTTTGAACAATCTGAACACCCTGCCCAATAAACTCCAGCAAAGCGCGCTTGTTACCTATATAAGTTATAAGCTGAGACTGCAAATAATTATTTTGTTCCTGATTTTCCGAAAATTCCATAGTGCAAAGTATTATATAAGTTTATCAGATAAAACTGTAATTGGGAATTATGAAACGGCAGAAACACCAGAGAAATCGCTATCTTTATTTTAATCCCCATATTTGCTAAACTAATTGCTATGGATAAAAAAGCGCTTATTCATGTTGAAAAAACAGAAAACTTATTGGAATTTGCTTCGTTTCTTACAGAGTTAGGCTGGAAAATTTATACCGCCAATAAAAACGAAGAATTACTTAAACAGGAAGGCATTCCCGTAATTACAGAACCTCTTCTTTCAGAACGAAATATTTATGGGACTGAAACATTTAAATTAATCAGACAGATTCATTCTACAAAACTGCCACAAGAAGTTGACGGAACCATTTTAGAAGAAGACATGGAGTCTGGTTTTTATATTGTTTGTTTGAATATTGACCCGCACTATTCTATTTCTGCTGCAGATATTAACTATCAGCAAAAACTTATTCCTTTAGATTTGCAGATTTCTATTATCCTTAGAAGTGCATTTATAAACTATCAGAATATTCTTATTTTAACCGACCCTGCAGACTATAAAGAAGCTATGATTCAGTTAAGAACTGGAAGTGTTTCAAATGAATTCAGAACTTATCTGGCAGCAAAAGCACTCAGTATGGTTTCTTCTTATGATGCAGGACTTGCAAATTCATTAATGGCAGAAACAACTCACAAAGATGAGTTCATGAAATTTCTTACTTATCCGCTGACAAAAGTTATGGAGCTTAAAAACGGAACTAATAAACAGCAGGAATCTTGCCTTTATGCATTCCCTTCAACTCCAGCAACTTCAACTTTCTTTTCAAAATTACAGGGAAAAGATTTTGATTACACAACAATCAGCGACCTGTCTTTTGCCTGGGATGCCATTAACTTTTTGTATCAACAGCTAAAAAACCAGTATTCTGTAAAAAGTACAAACTGCGAAGGCTATAATTACACAACCCAATTTACTCCAATTACAGGCACAGTTTCTACAATTGCAGTAAAATACAGAACAATTATAGGTGCATCACTTTCTACAAACATTCTGGATTCATTTAAGAACACTTACAAATACGGTTCTTCAATTTCCGATGTAACTTTAGGCTGTAGTTCTGTAGTAGACAAAATTGCTGCAGAAGAAATGATTAAATGCAACTTTGTAGCAATTATTGCTCCAGATTTTACAGAAGAAGCAAGACAAGTTTTTGAAAATAGTCAGACAAAACTTGTTCCTACAGCTAAATTTGCAGTATCTAAATACGACATTAAAAAAATAAACAGCGGCATTCTTGTTCAGACTAAAGATACAAAGATTTTTGAACACTGGAACATTAAAACAAAAGAGCGTCCTGCTCAGTATATTGTTGATGAAATGGCATTTGGTATGATGCTTGCAATGCGTTCAAAATCTCACTGCGCAATTCTGTTAAAAAATAATACTATAACTGGAATTGGCCAGGGATGTATTACCGCTAAAAAAGCGATAGACACAGCTTTACTGGAAGCAAAAGACTATCTTGCAAACAATATGAATACTGGAACAATTGCAGACCTTCTTGTTTGTGACAGCACAACAGAACTTACAGATTCAATAAAAGAACTTATTGAAAATGGTCTTTCAGCAATTATTCAGACAGGAACAAATTGTGCCGATGATAACTTTATAAATTATTGTAATGAGCATGGAATTGTAATGATTTACACAAACATGACTCACATTACTCTTTAAGAGGTTTTTATGTTATATCAATTAGGATCTTACTTACAGCAATTCTGGGGACCTGCACGACTTTTAACATCTTATGCAGTTCTTATGATTATTGTTCTCTTTGCAGGCTACTTTCTGGCATACAAACTGATTCCACTTTTTTACGACAAGCTGCCACATGACAGAGGCCGTGAATTTACATTAAAAGACAATGCAGAAGCAGCAAAAGGAAAACCTACTGGTGCTGGTTCTGTTTTCATTACTATTTTTGTTATTCTTTGTTTCCTTATTATCCCAATGAACTGGGTTAGAGCTTCTATTGTTCTTCTTACATGGGTAACAATGCTTACAGGTTTTCTTGATGATAGAAGTGTAACAAGCTGGGGAGAATACTTAAAAGGTGCTTTAGATTTAATTATTAGTGTTGGAACTGCTTTTATCCTTTACTTTGGAATGAAACAACTTTCTCCAGATGGAATTGTTCGTTTCTGGCTTCCATTTACATCAAATCTTGTAGCAGTAAATCCTGTTGTTTATATTATTTTGGCTACAATTCTTTTGTGGGCTTCTATTAATACAACAAACTGTACAGACGGTGTAGACGGACTTTCTTCTTCACTGGTTCTTATTGCATTAATTACTTTAGGCATTCTTTTCTACTTTATTCTTGGTCATACAGATATTGCGGATTATCTTTTAATTCCACATTTTGTTCCAGGTGCAAACTGGGGTGCCATGATTTTCACAATGGCCGGTGTTGTTATGGGTTACTTGTGGCTCAATGCTTTCCCAAGTCACTGTTTAATGGGTGATGCAGGAAGCCGCGCTTTAGGATATTTTTTAGGCGTTTGTATTATGGTTTCTGGCAATCCATTTATTGCACTTGCCACTTCTTCAATTATTTTTGTAAACGGCGGTCTTGGTTTAGTAAAAGTAGCCCTTCTCCGTTTCTTTAAAATTAAGATTTTCCCAAATGTTCGTTTTCCACTGCACGACCATATGAGAAAAAACCGCGGCTGGTCACCAACTCAGGTTCTTGTTAAATTTGTAATTCTTCAGATTTTAATTACAATTGCTGTAATCGGTATTTTCCTGAAAGTCCGATAACCCTGAATTTCAGAAAAAAAATAATCACATAATAAGGAGACGAAAATGGCAGAAGAAGTAACAGAAATTACAACTACAACAGATTCAAATGGAAAAACAACTACTACAAAACGAGTTGAAAAATCGGTAAAAGCCGGTATTTCCTTTGGTTCTGCTCTAGCAATGGTTATAAGTTATACAGCTTACAAGTCAATTGGCTGGGCAATTATACACGGTCTTTTCAGCTGGGTTTATGTAATCTACTACATACTTAAATACTAACAAATTGCTCCATTAAAAAAAATTACAGATAAACAGGAGCATGGATGAAAAATTTTTACATGGCCCGCCACGGTTTAACAGACTGGAACCTGGAAAATAAAGTTCAGGGTGCAACAGATATTCCTTTAAATGAAGGTGGTATAAAGCAGGCTTATGCTCTGGCAGAAAATATCATAAAATCTGGTGCCAAAATCCACAAAATTCTATGTTCTCCTTTAAGCCGGGCTTACGAAACTGCAAGAATTGTTTCTGAAAAAACTGGTATACCTTTGCAAATTGAACCACGGCTAATCGAACAAAACTTTGGCAAATGGGAAGGCTGGAAAAAAACAGGAAATGACAACAGTTTTCATCTGGCAAAACAACAGTTTATGGATTGCTACGAAGGTGGGGAAAGCATGTTCCGTCTTGCCCAAAGAATCTATAATTTTTTAGATGAACTTAAAAATCTTGACTCAGAAGAAACATACCTTTTAGTAACCCATGGGGGCATTGCAAGAGTTGTCCAGTCATATTTTACAGATATGACAAACGAAGAATTCGCTTCATATTTTATTCATAACTGCGAAATAAAAGAATTTAAATTTTAAAGAACTATGAAAAAATTATTTACTTTAGATTACAAAAACTATAATCCTGAATGGAAATACTCAAAACGAGATTCAGCCCGAGGTATTATTATCTT
>JAKSTH010000059.1 GCA_024402655.1 Treponema sp.
GACGCTTACGGTGTCTAAATTATAATACACTGGTAGACAGAACACACATTATGTATAGACTTAATAAATCATTATATTACAACAATTTACAAAATAAATTACTAATATAAACCCCTGTATCTTATAAAGAACATTGATAAAAATTACCAGTTATGACATAATTAATCACTATGAAAAATACATTAATTTCTCTTATTCTTATCAATTTAATTGCAATTTCCTTCATTAGTTGTACTAAAAAAGAAACTACTATAATCAAAGAAACTCAGGTTCAGTCTGTTCCAACTCAGGCTCCTGTAGAAGAAACAACATCATGGATGGATGTAACTTCCCTTAAAAGCGTTTACGTTGATTCGGGAATTTTCGATCACATCGGTTTTGCTGTACCAGCGGCAAATATGACAAAAGAAAACATTATTAAAGGTGTTAAATATCATGCATCTTCTATAACTCTGGAAAATGAAACAAAACCAGACACAATTATGCGAAATTTTTCCCGTGGAATTAATGAAGAAGATCTTGAAAATTTTAAATCTTCAAAAGGCGTAACTGTAAAAGTTCCTGTTCAAAGCAAATTAAATTTTGAACCTTTAGACAGAACAATGCAGATTTGTAAAGAAAACGGATTAAAAATGCGCGGCCATGTTCTTGTATGGCATTCCCAGACTCCAAGACCTTTCTTCTGCCAGGACTACAATGCATCTAAATCATTTGTTTCTGTAGAAGAAATGGATGCCCGCCAGGAATGGTACATTAAATCAGTTTTCAATCATGTTATTGAATGGGAAGCTCAGAACAACAACGGCAACCACATTGTGTATGCATGGGATGTTGTAAACGAAGCTCTTTCTGACAATGCAACTGCAGACAATTATCTTAGAGATGCAGGTTCTTCAAACTGGTTTGCCATCTATAAAAACGGTGATTTTATTGTAAGTGCTTTCCAATATGCAAATAAATATGCTCCAAAAGATGTACTTTTAGCTTATAACGACTACAACGAATTCCAGGGTGAAAAACATCAGGGATACTTAAAACTTATTGATTCAATTCTTGCTGCTAAAAATGACAAAAAACTTCCTAGCCGAATTGATATTGCCGGCATGCAGTCTCATAATCAGGTTGAATGGCCTTCTATGACAGAATATGAAACTTGTATAAAAGACTTTATTGCAAAAGGTCTTGATGTTCAGATTACAGAACTGGATATTACAGGTGGCTGGAAAGGTGGAAATAACTTTGACAAACCAAATGAACAGGCTCAGAAACGTACATATAACAATTACTTTAAGCTGTATCAGAAATATCGCAAAACAGAATCTACTCATGGTGTTACAGGCATTACTTTCTGGGGCATTACAGACGAAGGTTCATGGCGTAGCGCTGCAACACCTCTTCTTTTCAAGAATTTTAATGCAAAACCAGCATATTACGGTGTAATAGAAGCAGCAAACTAAGTCATTAAAAGACAAATATGAAAGATACCTCATTAAACATGACCACTGGGAATGATGTAAAACTGATTTTAGTTTTTTCAGTCCCATTGCTCATTGGTAATATATTCCAGCAGTTTTATAACCTGGTAGACTCCATTATTGTAGGAAAATTTATTAGCGCAGATGCTCTTGCAGCTATTGGAGTTACCGGATCTATTACATTTTTATTTTTTGCTCTGTGTAACGGTTTTGCCAGCGGCGGTGGTATTATTGTTTCCCAGAGTTTTGGTCGTGGGGACGTAAGTCAGGTAAAGAATTCTATTTCCAATACCGGTTACATTATGCTGGTTCTTCCTTCTATTGTTGGAATTACAGCACTTATTCTTTCAAAACCTATTTTAAGCATGTTAGGAACACCTGAAGAAGTTTTCGATGATGCTCTTGTATACATTAGAATTGTCAGTTCGGGACTTCTTTTTGTTTCTGTATACAACTATGTTTCTTCTATGATGAGGGCTTTAGGAGATTCTAAGACTCCCCTATACTTCCTTATTTTCTCCTGTATTCTTAATGCCATTCTTGATCTGCTGTTTGTCTGTGTATTTAAAATGGGTGTTGCCGGAGCCGGATACGCTACTATTATTTCTCAATTTATTAGTGGTGTTTTATGTGTTTTTTATGCGTTCAAGTTCAATCCATACTTTAAGTTTTCAAAGGAAGATTTAAAATTCAATAAAACTGTTTTAATTCAGACTTTAAAACTGGGTGTTCCTATGTCACTTCAGTTCTCTATGATTGCGGTTTCCTGCATGGCTTTACAAAGAGTTGTAAACGGTTTTGGACCTGTTGCAATTGCTGCTTTTACTGCTACAAGCCGCATTGAACAGATTATTCACCAGCCATATCAGACTTTGTCTGCTGCCCTTTCAACTTTTAGTGGTCAGAACTATGGTGCTAAAAAATACGACAGAGTTGTTCACGGCTATCACAGAACTATGCTGATGATGTTCATCTTTACTGTAGTTATGGTGCCTGTAATTCAGATTTTTGGCAGTCAGATTACAAGTATTTTTGTTACAGAAACAGATGTTATAGAAATGGGCGCATGGGCTCTTCGTATTTCCAGCTACTTCTACATATTCCTTGGACTTATATACATAATCAGGGGTGTGTTAAGTGGTTTGGGAGATGCATTCTTTGCCATGCTAAACGGTATTGTAGAAGTTATTGGTCGTTTTGTAGTGCCTGTTTTATTAGTGCAGATTCCTATTTTGCATGTATGGGGCATCTGGTGGTCAGTAGGTATTGTCTGGTTCTTAAGTGGCTTTACCGCCTGGTTACGCTATCTTTACATGAAGAAAAAATTAGGATTTTAAGAAAAAGATTGGTTAAAATTAAAAAGGCTTAGCGTTTGCTAAGCCTTTTTAATTACATCTCCTAGCAGAATTGAACTGCTGTTGTCGGGATGAAAACCCGATGTCCTAACCACTAGACGAAGGAGACATATTCTTTCGAAGTGTTGAAAGTATACATTTTATAAGACAGTTTTGTCAAGTATATGGCACAAAAAACTGTTTTTATATAAAATACTTATATGGCACAAGATCTTACACATGGAAGCATTTCTAAAAATTTAATTCGTTTTTCACTCCCCTTCTTTTTATCATATTTTTTGCAGACTTTTTACGGCCTGGCAGATTTATTCATTATCGGTCAGTTTAATGGCGCAGAAGTAACTACAGCAGTTTCTGTAGGCAGCCAGTTAATGCACATGGTTACTGTTATTCTGGTTGGTCTGGAAGCTGGAACTACAGTAATGATTGGTCGTTCTGTAGGTGCTAAAAAGCCGGAAGAAACAGCAAAAACCATTGGAAATTCCACAGTTTTCTTTTTAATCTTTTCTTTTATTCTGTGTGCAGTTTTAATAATTTGCATTAACCCTATTCTAACAGTTCTTTCTGTACCAGAAGAATCTTTGGAACAGACACGGCTTTATCTTATAATCTGCTTTGCAGGTATTCCAGCAATTACAGCTTATAATGTTATTGCTTCTATTTTCCGCGGTCTTGGGGACTCTAAAAGTCCTATGTATTTTGTAATTATTGCCTGCATTATAAATATTATTGTTGATTATATTTTGATTGGCATTTACGACATGAAGTCCATGGGAGCGGCAGCCGGAACAGTTCTTTCCCAGGGAATCAGCGTACTTATTTCTTTAATATACATAAAAATAAAAGGTCTTGGCGTAAAACTTACCAAAAAAGACTTTAAGCTTGAAAAAAAGGTTACCGGAGCTATTCTTGGTGTAGGCTTCCCTATTGCAGTTCAGGACGGCTTTATTCAGATTTCCTTTCTGGTAATTACTGCCATTGCAAACAGTCGTGGAGTTGCAATTGCCGCTGCAGTTGGAGTTGTAGAAAAAATTATTGGCATAATGTTCCTGGTTCCTTCCAGCATGCTTTCTTCAGTTTCCGCCATTGCATCCCAAAATGCCGGCGCCGAACTGCACAAAAGAGCCAGAAAAACTTTATATTACGGCATGCTCATTACAACCATAGCAGGCCTTATTTTCTCTATTGCAACACAATTCTGTTCTCAATGGCTTGTAGGTCTTTTTACAAAAGATAAAGAAGTAATTGTTTACGGCGGTCAGTATCTGCGCTCTTATGTATTCGACTGCATTTTTGCAGGTTTCCAGTTCTGCTTCAGCGGATTTTTTACAGCATACAGAAAATCCATTTTGTCTTTTATCCACAATGTAATTTCAGTTTTCACTACCCGCATTCCTTTGTGCTATCTTGCCACAATCAAATATCCGGAAACTCTTTTTCCAATGGGAATGGCAGCACCTTTAGGTTCCCTGCTTTCAACAATCATCTGTCTGATTTTCTTTGTGGTATTCTTTAGAAAATTAAAGGAAGATAAATTTTAATTTGATTGCCCAATACTTTAAAAATAACTAGGAGTTCCTACTCTACAGCAATTAAAAAAAGCGGGCCGAAGCCCGCCATTTGTTATTCAGTTACATTTATGCAGAAGGATTTCTCAATTCCGTTAACATTAATGTTGATTGTTACCTGACCAGTTGAAACTCCAGTTATTAGTAATTCTTTAGACTTTGAAGGATTTATGGCAACAGTAGCAATTGAGGTATCTGAACTTGTAAAAGTATAATCAGAGCATGCTATTGGATTACAACCTCCGTACTTTACACCGGATTGGTACATTACTTTACATTCGAATTTTTCACCCACTTTTACGTTGTATGTGGCTCCATATTTTCCCCATCCAGATGAGAGAGAAAGATCTCCATGAACACTTACTTTTATATTAATAGTTTCAGATTCACCAGTAGCATCACTTGTAATTGTAAGAGTTCCTACTTTTACAAATGAAGAATCATTTGCAACATTTTCACCTGTAAATGTTACTGTACCGTCTGAAGCAATATGAACATAATCAGGAATATTTGTGGAATATTTATAGGTAGAAGCACTTCCATCATTCATTGAAACTACAATATGGGCAGTTGCTCCAGGATAGGCTGTTACTTCTTTATATGATGCATCACATTCATATCCCCACTTACTGTAATCCAAAATAGGATAAGCTGAATTTCGAACATTTACTGTACATGTTGCCTTTCTGGAATCATCAGCTTCGCTAGTTGCAGTAATTATGGCAGATCCAGCACTTACAGCAGTTACTGTTCCTGTTGAATCTACAGTTGCAACAGAAGAATTTGAAGAGGACCAGATAACTGTTTTATTTGCTGCACTATCAGGAGATACTGTAGCAATAAGCTGTTCAGTAGAATCCTTAATCAGACACAATTCTTTTTTATTAAGGGACACAGAATTGATATCAGATACTCTCAATGTAAATGAATGCTCATATCCTGGGGCTACAACAGAAATTACAGTTTCACCAGCAGACTTTGTAGAGATTTCTAAAGTGTAGTTTTTATTTTTAGGATATGGAGTTACAATTTCAGCGACATCAGTGTTTGAACTGGAGATAGTAATACCAGTTACCGCTCCGTCTGTAATTCTCATTGAACCTGTTGATGAAGAAGCAAAGAAAATAGTAAATTCAAGTTTTGAATTAACAGTAGCAATATATGTTTTATCGAATGTTTTCCAGCTGCTATCCAAGCTGCCACCCGATAATGTAAAGCTTGTGTTAATACTGGAACGAACTTTCATAGAGGTTTTTTCGCCATTTGCAGAAGTACAAGTAATTTCTGCAGAAGCAGAATTGCTGTAATCATTTCCTGAAACTCCTATAAAAGTTACTTTTCCTGTGCTATCAACTTTTACTACATCTTCATTACTTGAAGTCCATGTATAAGATGATTCAGAAGAATCGCTCATAGTGGCAGTAAGCTGTATTGTTGAACCTGCATAACTTGCAAGTCGGTTATTTATAGAGTCATAATTACTTCCCGCAGGATAACTAATTACAGGATAAGGTTTACTTCTTACATTTAATGTAAATGTACGTGTTCTAGAACCTGAACCACTACTTTCAAAACTATTTGCAGTAACAGTTATTGTTGTAGTTCCTGCCTTAAGACCCGTTACAAGACCAGTTTCTGAAATAGAAGCAACAGTTTCATCGCTACTTTTGTATGTTACAGATTTATCTGTAGCATTTGCCGGTGTAATTTCTGGAATAATCTGAAGAGTTTCTCCAATAAAAATTGACTGTTCACCGGTATAATTAATGGTAAGATTTGTTACTTTAATTGAATTAACTGTAACTGTACAGCTTGCAGTTACTCCACTTGGTGCAGTTGCTGTAATAGTTGCTGTACCTAAAGAAATAGCAGTTACTTTTCCTTTCTGATCAACAGCAGCAATATCTGGTTTGTCAGATTCCCATGTAAGTTGTATCTGATTTGCATTGGTTGGTTCAAATGTTGTAGAAAGTGTTACGCTGGCACCAATAAAAATAGATTCTTCAGTTTTCATGTTAATAGCAGTAACATGAATTGGTTCTGAAGTCGCTGGTGTACAAGACACAGCAGAAATAAGCACTGTCGCAGCCAATAAGACTGTCCCTAAAGCATTTAATAATTTTTTCATATACTCTCCTGAAAAAACTTTAATTAAATTGATATTTCTTCATAACCTGAAAGAAATAATCTCTAATTTTAGTATTATATAATATAATTAGCAATATAAAAAATATCCAAAAAATTGGTTTTCTCGTGTATAATACAATTTACAAATCTAAAAAGTTGGAGTCACTATGAAATACAAATTTCCAGAAAATCTATACACAGAAGTCCGAATAGAAGACACCTACTCTGCTCATTACTATCTTAGGGATGATGACCCGGAAGGCAATGGCGAAGTTCAGGTTACAGGAGCCAGAATCCGTGTTTTTGACGGAAAAATGTGGTACACCAGCACCACAAACGATTTAGACGCAATTCAGACAGAAATTGACAAACTGGCAAAAGTTGCAAAACCAAATCCTAATATTCTTAAAAACAAAATCGTAAAAAATTTTACACCAAA
The DNA here is from genome assembly GCA_024402655.1 of Treponema sp. Classification (GTDB taxonomy): domain Bacteria; phylum Spirochaetota; class Spirochaetia; order Treponematales; family Treponemataceae; genus Treponema_D. Next base: position 6,965 of record JAKSTH010000059.1, read on the forward strand.
TCAGGCCGAAAATCTTAAGTTTCAAAATGAAAAATCACTGAGAAATGTTACAAAGGAACAAAGAGAAGCTATCTGCCGTAATTATAAAAAGACATGCACAAATAAAGATGTACCAGAAATCAAAGTAACTCATACTTCTTTCTGGTGCAATTCTATGATTAAAACCATTTACACAAGCAAAGGAACTGAAATTAAACAGGACTATCAGCGCTGTGGAATCAGTTTTGGTCACGAATTAAGTGTTAATGGAGCAACTTTTTGGGCAGGAAAACAAATCCATGAATTTTTCTACGATGATTTATTGAATCGGGAAGATGAAATTAAAGAAGAATTGCAGCGTGGTATAGAATTTGCCCGCACATCGGTTCCAGTAGAACCTGGCGAATATACTTGTGTACTTGCCCCTACTGTAACTTCAGTTTTCACCCACGAAAGTTTTGGCCATAAATCTGAAGCAGACTTTATGCTCAATGATAAAACACTTCAGGATGAATGGGTTATGGGCAAAAAGGTTGGTAACGAAAAAGTCACTATTATTGATGAAGGTGATGAACTTCGCCACGGTTACTGCCCTTATGATGATGAAGGAAACAAAAAACAAAAGGTATTCTTAATGAAAAATGGTGTTCTTTCAGGTCGCCTTCACGATGCAAAATCTGCTGCAACTCTTAAGGAAAAACCTACTGGAAATGCCAGAGCCCAGAGTTTTTATCACAATCCTATTGTCCGCATGACAAACACATACATGGACGCGGGAAAAGATGATCCAGAACAGATTGTAAAAGAAGTAAAAGACGGAATTTATGTTTACGACTGGAATTACGGAACTGGAAACAGTACTTTTACAATTCAGCCACAAAAAGCTTATAGAATCAGAGATGGTAAAATTGCTGAACCTGTTAGAATTAATGTAATTACAGGCTCTGTATTCCAGACTCTTTTTGACATTGATGCAGTTGGAACAGATTTAAAATTCTTTAGCGGCACCTGTGGTAAAAATGGTCAGAGCATGCCAACCGCAACTGGTGGTCCAACAATCAGAGTAAAGAAATTAACTATTAATTAGGAATTATTATGGAAAAAGAAAAATTTACTAGTAAATCATATAACGCAAATGTAAGTATTGTGGAAAATCAGCTTACAAGTTTTGATATAACAAATGCAACTGAAACATCATTCAGAGTTTATAAAGACGGTTTAGCTGGAATTCACTATCAGCAGGGAAAAATGAGTGATGAGGAAGGTTTTGCAAAGGCAGAAAAGAATCTGGAACTTAAACGCCCTTATCCTTTTGAAATAGAAACTGGAAAAAGAAGCCGGGATAAAACAGAAAAACCTCTTTCTGATGAAGAAATTATGGATACTGCAAAGAAAATCCTTAAATATCTTCGTAAAAAACACCCTGACTACACTTATTCTGGCAGAGTTACTACTCACATTTGGGAAGAAACAGCTGAAAATTCGAAAGGCATGAATTACAAAGCAAAAGATGCCTACAGCAATGCCGGAATCGAATTTAAGCACAAAGACAGTAAAGATATTTCTGACGGATATATCGATTTTTCTCAAAGAACTTTTAAGCTTCGCCATTTTTATAAAATTGCAGATAATATTCTGGACAATTTTACAAAACAAGTCCCAATGCCAGAAGAATGTATTATTATAGACAAATACTATGGTTACACAGGAAAACTTCGTGAAAGTTTGACTTTGGAAAATCTTAAAACAGGCACTTCCCTTTTAACTGGAAAAATCGGCCAGCAGATTTTTTCAAAAGATTTAACTGTTACCCACGATGTTTCAGATAAAACCACCTGGATGAACTCTTTCTGGGACGGCGAAGGTGTTGTTTGCAAAGGCGACAAAGTGACTTTTATTAAAGAAGGAAAAGTAATCCGGGGTTTTTGTGATAAAGCAAAAGCTAAAAAATATAAGGTAAAAACTACTGGAAATGCGGGCGGAAGTTATGTAGATATTCCAAGTGGAAATTTCTGTACCATGACACTTAAACCAGGCAAAAAATCGGCAAAAGAAATGCTTAATGGCAAACTTGCAATTATCCCGATTCAGTCTTCTGGCGGTGGCTTCAAAGAACAGGGCGAATACACCATGCCGGTTCAGATTGGACTTTTAACCGACGGCGAAAAAATCCTTGGTCGTGTTCCACCATTTACAATCAGCACCAACATGTTCGACATGTTCGGTAAAGATTTTATTGGTATCTCTAAGTATAATAAAGAAATATTCAACGACAAGGTTATGATTTTCAAGTGCCAGGCAGGAAAATTATAGTTTTGTAATACAGGTTGCCTTTACTACATAATACCACTATAATTATGTATATGGGTAATCGTACTTACATTGCCATTGATTTAAAATCTTTTTATGCCTCTGTTGAATGCCGGGAACGGGGTCTGGATCCACTGAAAACAAATCTGGTGGTGGCAGATGCCTCCCGCACTTCTAAGACCATTTGTCTGGCGGTTACTCCTACTTTAAAAGCATATGGTCTTTCTGGCCGCAGCCGGTTGTTCGAAGTTGAAGCAAAAGCTGCAGAAATAAAAGCCAGAACCGGTAAAACTCTGGAATACATCATCGCTCCTCCACGCATGAGCCTTTATATTCAATATTCATCACTAATTTACAAAATCTATCTGCGGTATTTTAGTGCAGAAGACATTCATGTTTATTCTATTGATGAAGTTTTTATTGACGCTACCAGTTATCTTAAGCTGTATAACATAAATGCGCATCAGCTGGTTCAAAAAGTCATAAAAGATGTGCTTTTTCAAACTGGCATTACAGCAACAGCAGGCATAGCTCCAAACCTTTACTTGTGCAAAATTGCCATGGATATTGTAGCAAAACATATTCCCGCCGATAAATTTGGGGTTCGAATAGCAGAATTAGATGAGCTTTCTTACAGAAAACAACTTTGGACTCACACTCCTATTACAGATTTCTGGCGCATTGGAAAAGGAATTGCTACCCGACTTTCAAAGGCAGGACTTTTTACAATGGGTGATATTGCCCGTCAGTCTTTGCAAAATGAACAGGTTTTGTATGACATGCTGGGAATTGATGCAGAAATACTAATTGATCATGCCTGGGGTTACGAGCCGGTTACCATGAAAGATATTAAAAGTTACCGTTCTCAGCAAAAAGGGATTACTTCTGGGCAAGTGTTAACCTGCCCTTACACTTTTGAAAAAGCAAGGCTTGTGGTTAGAGAGATGGCAGAACTATTGGCTCTGGATTTATTTAAAAAGAATCTTGTGGCTAGCAGCGTTACTTTATGGATTTGTTACGATAAAGACTGTCTTACAGCAGACTATAAAGGTGAAACTGTAAAAGACCCTTATGGCAGAAATATGCCAAAACCAGTGCATGGCAGCTGTGGTTTGGGAGGCGAAACTAACAGTTCTTCTATAATTATTCATAAACTGTTAACTATTTTCGACAGTATTGTTGACTCAAATTTACTGGTTCGGCGCATAAATATGGGTGCAAATGATGTAATTCCCGTAAATTTAAAACAACCAGGCCTTTTTGACTCTGATGAAGAAGAATCTCACGAAAAAGAAGACAAACTTCAGGAAACAAGATTGAATATTATCAAAAAGTTTGGTAAAAATGCTCTTTTAAAAGGGATGAATTTAGAAGAAGGCGCCACCACAAGAGAACGGAATGCTCAAATTGGAGGTCACAAAGCTTAGGCTTAAAATCATTATGGACAATTCAAAAGCAATGGAAAAATATGCAGATATGCTGGAAATTTCCTGGCCAAAAGAAACTCTGCGACCAAAAATGCCTTTAAAAGACCGGGCAAAAATCTTTCTACCCTTTGCGGCTCTTAAGGGCTATGAAGAAAGCCTGGATGCAGTTCGCCAGATTGTGGAAAGTGACAATAGCGATGCTGCATCAGACTGGGACCAGTATTAATCTATTTCTCTTGTAATATTTTTTAGCCAGCCCTTTTTTAAATAGTGGATTATTATAACCGGCATTTTTTCAAATTCATCAAGATACAAAATAAAATAAACCCAAAGAGGTGGCAGCTTTAAAACAAAAGCAACAATAAGCCCCAAAGGAACCGAAACACACCACATGCTTATACAATCCATAATAAAGCCGAATTTTGCGTCTCCTCCAGCACGGAAAACACCGCAAATCAATACAGTATTTACAGATGCGCCAAAAATAGACATAGCATTTATGAACATAAGTACATTTCTATAATGTGCAGCAGTTGGAGTAAGATCTGCTAAAAGCGGCATAATTGGGTAACAGCAAAGTAAAAGAATACTTCCAGCCAAACCTGCTAAAATTGTACTACGGACAAGTCGTTTTGCATTTCGGTCTGCAAGTTCCATATTTCCACTTCCCATAGTTTTTCCAAGTACAACGGCACCACCATATGCCATACCAAAGCACATAATAGTTGCCAGCTGGCGAATTACATTTACAACAGAGTTTGCAGCAACTATATCTTCTCCCATGTGCCCAAGAATTACAGAATACATGGCAAAAGCCGCACCCCAAACCAGTTCATTTCCAAGGGCTGGTAGCGAAAACTTAAAGAAATCCTTATTCAGAATCTTATTAAACAAGAATACATTCTGAATTTTAAAAGAAACATCTTTCTGATATTTTGAATATATAATACAGAAAACCAGTTCCAAAAAGCGTGCAATTGTTGTAGCCATACCTACCCCAACAATCCCCATTTTTGGAATACCAAACAGACCAAAAATAAAAACTGCATTAAGACAAATATTCAAAAGTAAAGCCGAAGTTGTAATAATTGTTACAATTTTTACTCTTTCTATACTCTTAAAACCTGCCTGGAAAATCTGCGAAATAGAAAAACAGATGTATGAAAGGCTTACCGCTCTTAAATAACGAGCGCCTTCGTCTATTAATGCAGGTTTGTCGGTAAAAATAAGCATTAGAAGTTCTGGAAAAATCATTGCGGCCAGACTAAAAACAAGGCCAAAAGCTGCAGAAATGCGCAGTGCAGTTCCATGAAGAATCTGAATAGATTTAATATCCTTTTTACCCCAGTACTGGGCAGCAAGCATTACAAGCCCAGAAGAAAGGCCTGTGGCAACCATAACCATAATAAATTGGATTTGCCCTGCCAGCGATGAAGCTGCAATGGCAGTCTGACTTACATAGCCCAGCATAATAACATCTGCACTTGTAACAGCTGCAACAATCAGGTTTTGAATGGCCATTGGACCGACAATACGAAATAGCGATTTGTAAAAATCTTTTGCTTCTTGAATCATAGTCAATATTATATCGATTTTTACAAAAAATAAGTAGAAAACATTATATATTTTCTGTACAAAACTCTTTACTATATAAGATATGAACAGATTATTTGAAACTTATAAAGATTATTTTAGAGTTGGAGCTGCAGTTAGCGGCCTTTTTTACGATGAAGAAGAATTTCTTGAAAAAAGAAAGCGCTTTATAGAATTTATTAAAACTCATCCTCGTCCAGAAGGAATGCCAGAAATGAAAATTCCGGAACCTCCAAAAGGACCTTTTCCTGATCCAGAAATTTTAAAAACACATTTTAATCTGGTTGTAGCAGAAAATGACACTAAACCAGGCAATATGAATCCTAAAGAAGGTGAATATAATTTTGCTACAGCTGATAAATTTATTAAAATGGCAAAAGATAATGGTCAGGATATTCGCTGGCACACTTTGCTTTGGCACAGTCAGGCTGCAGAATGGATGTTTAAAAATGCAGATGGTTCTGATGCTTCAAAAGAATTGGTGGAAGAGCGTCTTAAAAACTACATTTTTACTGTAGGAAAACGCTACAGCAAAGATATTTGTTCAGTTGATGTTGTAAACGAATGTATTTCTGATAAAAACTTTGTTCTTCGTGATGAAAGTGATCATTCAAAATGGCTCAAATTCCTTGGTCCCGAATATGTTGATAAAGCATTTTTGTGGGCAAAAGAAGCATTTCCTACTTCAAGCCTTGTAATTAATGATTATAACCTGGAAATTATTCCTGAAAAGCGCATGGGCATGTACAATCTTGTAAAAGGGATGAAAGAACGAGGCGTTCCAGTTGATACAGTTGGTCTTCAGATGCACATCAATATGAATAATCCACCGGTAAGCGAAATTGAAAAAACAATCGAACTTTATGGCAGCCTTGGCATGAATGTTATTGTTACTGAAATGGATGTTTCAGTTTATCAGGATTTCCAGCCAGGAAAAGAACACGAAGCCAAAAAGGAATATACAAAAGAATTGCTGGACCAGCAGGCAGAACGCTATTACCAATTGTTTGAATGCTTTAAAAAGGAAGCAAAAGCCGGCATTTTAAAAGATGTTGTTCTTTGGGGAATTACCGACCGCTTCAGCTGGAAAAATGACTTCCC